>NZ_CALBEX010000572.1 GCF_937889215.1 uncultured Limnohabitans sp. | reverse complement strand
CCCAACGCCCCCCTACCTGCCCGGCCCATTGCCCGACACCGTGGCCGTGCAAAGCCTGTTGGCCGACACCAGCCAAATGCTGGCAGCCCTCACTGGCGCCCAAACCGACCGCATGAGCCGCGACGACGGCTGGCGTCTGCTCTCGATTGGTCGCCACATCGAACGGCTCGACTTTTTGTCCGCCGCACTGGGCCAGGCGGTGCAAGGCGGCCTGCTGGGCGAGCAAGCCGGGTTTGATGCCGTGCTCGACTTGTTTGACAGCACCATCCACTTCCATGCCCAGTACCAGCAAAGCCGCACCCCACAAGCGCTGGTTGACTTGCTGGTCACGCACCCCGACAACCCCCGCTCATTGGGCTGGGTGGCGCACACGCTGCGGGGCCGCTTGATGCGCATGGGCAACCTGGCCGAAGGGGCCACGGCCCTGCTGGCCGACGAGGTGCCGCGGCTCATCCAAGTGGACCCGGAATCCTTGTGGCCTTTGAGTGCCAGCGCCAGCCACCCCGGCCCTGACCTGCCTCTTTTTGTCGCCTTGGCGCAATGCCAAACAGCGGCCCACGGCGTGTCCAACCAGCTGTGCGGCCTGTTTTTCACCCACAGTGGTGAAGCCCGTTACAGCGTTGGCGCTTGAAAGCGAATTGCCCATGCGCCTGGCCATCACCCACGAAACCCGCTACCAGTACAGCCCGTCGGTGCAAACCGCGCAACATGTGGCCCACTTGCAACCGGCCAACACGCCCTGCCAACAAGTGCTGCACCACGAGATGCAGATCGAGCCCGGCGCGCCGGTAGAGCACAGCATCGACGCCTTCCTCAATCACCGGGCCTATTGGGCCTTGACCCACCCGCACGACGGCCTGCTGGTGCGCGCCTACAGCGAGATCCAAACCCAAGAACCGGCCACCGCCCTGTGCCGCCAAAGCTGGGAATCGGTGCGTGAGCATTTTCGCTATCGGGGCGGTCAGGCTGGCGATGTGCACAGCGGCTTTGTATTTGGCTCGCACCACGCGCCCGTGCACGAGGCGTTTTTGGCCTATGCCCAAAGCAGCTTCACGCCTGGACGCCCGCTGATGCAAGCGGCACAAGAGCTCACCACCCGCATGCACCGCGATTTCAGCTACGAGTCCGACAGCACCGACATCAACACCCCAGCCCTTGAGGCGCTCACGCTCAAACGCGGCGTCTGCCAAGACTTTGCCCACATCCTGCTGGCCTGCTTGCGTTCAATGGGACTGCCCGCCCGTTACGTGAGCGGCTATCTGCTGACACAACCGCCACCCGGCCAGGCGCGCCTGATCGGCAGTGATGCCTCGCATGCTTGGGCCTCGGTGTATTTGCCCGAGCTGGCCAGCCACGCCAGCCAAGGCTGGCTTGACCTGGACCCGACCAACGACCGCTGCGGCCTGGCCAGCCCGGGCGAAGACTACGTGCGCCTGGCCGTGGGACGCGACTTCGCCGACGTGTCGCCCCTGCGCGGCGTGCTGCAAGGCGGCGGTGCGCACACGCTGGACGTGGCGGTGACGGTAGCACCGCTGGGAGAGTGAACCCAGGCTGGCCCCTCTACGGTTGAAGGGTCAAGTTGAGGGGCTAAAGAGCCACCCTGCGGGCCTGACATTCAGCGACAATCTTGGCTTGCTGGGCAGGCAAGGCCTGCTGCCCCATTTCAACCTGACAAAAAGTCCGACATGAACGTTTACGACCAACTCAAATCCCTCAACATCGAACTGCCCCCCGTGGCCGTGCCCGCTGCGGCCTATGTGCCCTTTGTGCAAACCGGCAACTTGGTCTTCCTGTCGGGCCACATCGCCAAAAAAGATGGCCAAGTCTGGGCAGGCCAGCTGGGCAAAAACATCAGCACGGCCGAAGGCCAGCAAGCCGCCCGCGCCGTGGCCATTGACCTGATGGGCACGCTGCACGCGGCTGTGGGCGACCTGAACAAGGTCAAGCGCATCGTCAAAGTCATGAGCTTGGTGAATTCGACCGGTGACTTCACCGAGCAGCACCTGGTCACCAACGGCTGCAGCGAGTTGCTGGGCCAGGTGTTTGGCCCACAAGCCGGTGCGCACGCCCGCAGTGCTTTTGGCGTGGCGCAAATCCCCATGGGCGCTTGCGTTGAAATCGAACTGATCGCTGAAATCGGCTGAGCCACAGCCATGTCCATCGAACTGAGCAAAGAAGACCGCGCTCAGGCGATGCCCGCATCGAGCGCTACTTTCTGGACAATTTCGAGCAAAAAATCGGCAACATTTCTGCCGGTGACTTGCTCGGTTTTGTCCTCTAAGAAATCGGCCCCAGCATTTACAACCGCGCCGTGAGCGAAGCCAAAGAGCGCCTGCTCATGCGCGTGGAAGACCTGGAATACGAAGTGCGCGAGGACGAATTCCAATACTGGCAAAAGTTCAGCAAGCGCCCATAAGGCGCAACCCCCAGCTCAAAGCAAACGCAGCCACCCTCTTGTTTAAACCCGGAGAATTTCATGACCATTTCCATGTCCAGCGCCAGCCTGCCCGTGTGCACCCGCATGCTCACCAACCTGAGCCACATCCTGAGCAAAGCCGAGCAATTCGTCGAGGTCAAAAAGATCGACCCCACGGCGCTCACCACCTACCGCCTGGCCCCCGACATGCTCCCCTTCACCCGCCAAGTGCTGATCGCCTGCGACGCGGTGAAAAACGGCGTGGCGCGCTTGAGCGGTGTGGAAGCACCCAAGTTTGAAGACACCGAAACCACCTTGGCCCAGCTGCAAGAACGCATCCAGAAAACCCTCGCCTTCATCGCCACCGTACCCGCCTCTGCACTGGACGGCACCGAAGACAAAGAGATCACCTTCCCCGCAGGCCCGGGCAAAACCCGCACGCTCAAAGGCCAGGATTACCTGACGGGCTGGATGCTGCCCAACCTGTACTTCCACATCACCACGGCGTACACCATCTTGCGTCACAACGGCGTGGAAGTGGGCAAGATCGATTACCTGCTGGGTGCACAGGGCTAAGCGGGCGGCTTCAAGCTTGATTTGTCCCCAAACCCCATGCCCAAAGCTGTGGACAAATACAGGGACAAGCCGCCAAAGCCCCAACACACAAGGGCTGGCGGGGCGTGCTTAAAAAAACATCACTCCGCCCTGATCACTCGAACCGCGTGACGCGGCTGGGCTTGAAGCCCAAGTCCGCCACTTTGCCTTTTTTGGCGCGGGCAGTTTTGGCGTTGTTCAGGCTGCGGATTTCGAGCGTTTCTTCGCGCTCTTTACCGCCGCGGCCAATGCCTTCAATCTTCACGCTGCGGGTGTAAGCCGCCGCACCCGCTAGGCTGTCTTTGGCTTCCAGGTCGATGAGCATCAGGCCCCGGCCGCCTTTTTCCATGGTCTTGAGTTCGCTGATCTCAAAGGTCAGCACACGACCGCCCGTGCTGGCGCAGCACACGCTGATGGCTGCGGGCATGGGCTGTTTGTCGGCGGGCACAGTGGCACTGCTGCCGCTCACATGGCTGGGCACGCACACGGTTTCGCCCTCGCCCAAGCTGATGAAGGCCTTGCCCGCTTTGTTGCGCGAGATCATGTTCTCGACCGAGGCCATGAAACCGTAACCGCCGGAGCCGCTGAGCAGCAACGTGGCGTTGACCGGGCCTGCAAAATAGTGGGCAATTTGCGTGGTGGGTTCCAGCTCAATCAGCGTGGTCACCGGCTGGCCGTCGCCGCGTGCGCCGGGCAGCGTGGCCACGGGCACGCTGTAGATGCGGCCATTGCTGCCAAAGATGATGAGCTGATCCACCGTGCGGCACTCAAAGGTGCCATACAAGCCGTCACCCGCCTTGAAGGCGAAGCTGGTGGCGTCATGGCCGTGGCCGGTGCGGGCACGCACCCAGCCTTTTTCCGACACGACCACCGTCACGGGTTCGTCCACCACCTTGACTTCGGCCACGGCCTTTTTCTCTTCCTGGATCAGCGTGCGGCGTGGGTCGGCAAAGGTCTTGGCGTCGGCTTCGATCTCCTTGATCATCAGGCGGCGCAGCGCGGCGGGGCTGCCCAGAATTTCTTCCAGCTTGCCCTGCTCGCCGCGCAGCTCACTCAGCTCTTGCTCGATCTTGATGGCTTCGAGCCTGGCCAGTTGGCGCAGTCGAATCTCAAGGATGTCTTCGGCCTGGCGGTCACTGAGTTTGAAAAACTCGATCAGCGCAGGCTTGGGCTCGTCGCTCTGGCGGATGATGCGGATCACCTCGTCAATGTTCAGCAACACCAGTTGACGGCCTTCCAGAATGTGGATGCGGTCCAGCACTTTGTTCAGGCGGTGCTGGCTGCGGCGGGTGATGGTGGTCTGGCGGAAGCTGATCCACTCCACCAGCATCTGGCGCAGCGATTTTTGAATCGGTTTGCCGTCGATGCCCACGGACGTCATGTTGATCGGCGCGGAGGTCTCCAAGCTGGTGTGCGCCAACAAGGCAGTGATGAGTTCGCTCTGTTCGATGCGGCTGGTTTTGGGCTCGAACACCAATCGCACGGCGGCGTCTTTGCTCGATTCGTCGCGCACCACGTCCAGCACGGCCAGCATGCTGGCTTTGAGCAACACTTGGTCGGCGCTGAGGGCTTTTTTACCGGCTTTGACCTTGGGGTTGGTGAGCTCTTCGATCTCTTCGAGCACGCGCTGCGAGCTGACGCCTTGCGGCAATTCGGTCACCACCAGTTGCCATTGGCCACGGGCCAGGTCTTCGATCTTCCAGCGGGCACGCACTTTGAGGCTGCCGCGACCCGTGCGGTACGCGTCGGCAATGTCGCTGGCCGGGCTGATGATCTGGCCGCCACCGGGGTAGTCTGGGCCGGGGATGATGGCCATCAGCTCGCTGTCGCTCAGCTTGTCGTTGCGGATCAAAGCGACACAAGCGTCGGCCACTTCGCGCAGGTTGTGGCTGGGGATCTCGGTGGCCAGACCCACGGCAATGCCGCTGGCCCCGTTGAGCAAGCTGAAGGGCAAGCGCGCAGGCAACTGGCGCGGCTCTTCGGTGGAGCCGTCGTAGTTGGGGATGAAGTCCACCGTGCCCATGTCGATCTCGTCGAGCAGCAAGCTGGTGATGCGCGACAAGCGCGCTTCGGTGTAACGCATAGCGGCCGCGCCGTCGCCGTCACGGCTGCCAAAGTTGCCCTGGCCATCGATCAGCGGATAGCGCTGCGAAAAGTCTTGCGCCATGCGCACCAGCGCGTCGTAAGCCGCCGTGTCACCGTGCGGGTGGTAACGGCCCAGCACATCGCCCACCACGCGGGCGCTTTTGACGGGCTTGGCAGCGGTGTTGTTGTTGGGGCCGCTGTACGACAAACCCATGCGGTCCATCGAATACAAAATGCGCCTCTGCACCGGCTTTTGGCCGTCGCACACATCGGGCAAGGCGCGGCCTTTGACGACAGACAGCGCGTATTCAAGGTAAGCCCGCTGGGCGTAGGCACCCAGGTGGTCGCCTTCTGGGGCAGCAGGTTGCTGTGAAGTTTCAGGGGTCAGCAAGTCGGTCATTTTTTCTGAGAATTGTTGCGTTTACGTTCGGGTGTAGCGGCAAGTTGGGTGGACATTGATTTGCCGGGCGGCAAAAAGTTACTGCCCGTCACCACTTTTTGCCCCGTGCGTTTTTCCAAATCGTCTTTGGCGCGTTTGGCCAATGCGGTGAAGATCAGCTCTGCCTCATTCATGTGGTCACGCAAGTTCTGCGTTTTCAAAGACTTGAGCGACTTGTGCGCCTGCACACTCAAGCCCGTCCATTCTTGGTGAATGATGTTGGTCAACAGTGCGAATTCATCCGACTTTTCAACACCGCTTTCTTTCCAATAATCGGTCAGCTTGTTGCGGGTTTCTTGACCGGTCATGCGCTGCTGAATCCACTTGTCGCTGCGCCCCAGTTTTTGCCAGTTCTCACGAGCGCGGTCCAGGCTTTGCGCGGGGTCCGCCATCTCTTGCATCCGCTCATGGCCCACCTTGGCCAGCCAGCGCTTGAATGGCTCGGCCTTGGGTGAGGGGATGGACTGGATCAGGCGCAAGAGTGTGGGCACATCGGCGGCATCGGTTTCACGCAAACGTCCGTCGGCAGCGGGCATTTTCAAGCGTACGATTTCTTCGTACGGTTGACCTGATTCCTTCTCCAGCTTGCGACGCAAATCGCTCCAATAGCGTTTGGGAATGGTGCTGTCGGTCAGCACCTGCACCACATCCACCACAGAGAAATACCACTTCTCCTGCACGGCGTCCCAATGCGAGCGCACGCGGGTGGACTCAAACAGTTTGACGGGTTGAGGTGCTGTCATAGCGAAGGATTGACATGCGCGTCAGCGCAGGAAGTCATGGCCATGGTTTTGTAGGTCACACATCGATTTCGATGCTGTCGCCGTGCAGCTCCATCAGCTCGCGGCGGGCGGCGGCTTCGCCTTTGCCCATCAGTTGCATCATCAGGTTTTCGGTGCCTGCGTTGTCCAGCGGGCCCAACTCGATGGGCAGCAGGCGACGCGTGTCGGGGTTGAGCGTGGTGTCCCACAGCTGCTCAGCGCTCATCTCGCCCAAGCCCTTGAAGCGGCTGATGCTCCAGCCGCCTTCTTTGACGCCGTCTTTGCGCAGCTTGTCGATGATGGCGGTGAGCTCGCCCTCGTCCAGCGCATAGGCTTTGGAAGCGGGCTTTTTCCCGCGTGCAGGCGCATCGACCCGGAACAGCGGTGGCCTCGCCACGTACAGATGACCGGTTTCGATGAGCTTGGGGAAATGGCGGAAGAACAAAGTCAGCAAGAGCACCTGGATGTGCGAGCCGTCCACGTCCGCGTCCGACAAGATGCAGACCTTGCCGTAGCGCAGGTTGCTCATGTCGGGGTTGTCGTTCGGCCCGTGTGGGTCCACACCCATGGCCACCGAGATGTCGTGGATTTCGTTGTTGGCAAACAAGCGGTCGCGGTCCACTTCCCAGGTGTTGAGCACTTTGCCGCGCAGGGGCAAGATGGCCTGGCATTCTTTGTTGCGGCCCATTTTGGCGCTGCCGCCAGCCGAGTCGCCCTCGACCAAAAACACCTCGTTGTGCAAGATGTCTTTGCTCTCGCAGTCGGTCAGTTTTCCGGGCAACACGGCCACACCGGAGCTCTTGCGCTTCTCCACCTTTTGACCCGCTTTTTGGCGGGTTTGCGCGGCCTTGATGGCCAGTTCGGCCAGCTTTTTGCCGTAATCCACATGCTCGTTGAGCCAGAGTTCGAGCGCCGGACGTACAAAACTGGACACCAGCCGGACCGCGTCACGCGAGTTCAGCCGTTCCTTGATCTGGCCCTGAAACTGAGGGTCGAGTACTTTTGCGCTCAGCACATAGCTGGCGCGGGCAAACACGTCTTCGGGCATGAGCTTGACGCCCTTGGGCAGCAAACCATGCAGCTCGATGAAGCTTTTGACGGCGGTGAACAGGCCGTCGCGCAAGCCGCTGTCGTGTGTACCGCCCGCGCTGGTGGGGATCAAATTCACGTAGCTCTCGCGCACCGGTGCGCCGTCTTCGGTGAAGGCCACAGCCCACGAAGCACCCTCGCCTTCGGCGAAGCTGTCGTGGTTGGCATCGGCAAAGCCTTCGCCTTCAAACAGCGGGATGACCGGATCGCCGTTCAGGGTTTGCGTCAGGTAGTCGCGCAGCCCGGCTTTGTATTGCCACTGCTGGGTTTCCTTGGTTTTTTCATTCACCAAAGTCACCGTCACGCCCGGCATCAGCACCGCTTTGCTGCGCAGCAGGTGCGTCAGCTCGTTCATGGGCAGGGCGCTGGATTCGAAGTATTTGGCGTCGGGCCAGGCGCGCACAGTGGTGCCTTGTTTGCGGTCTCGGGGGCCCTCCCCCGAGACGTTGCGGTCACCTTCATTGGCTTTGCGGGTGACCAAAGGCTCGGTCACGTCACCACCCGAGAACACCAGTGTCGCCACTTGGCCCTCGCGGTAGCTGGTGGCTTCCAAGCGCTTGGACAGCGCGTTGGTCACCGACACGCCCACGCCGTGCAAACCGCCCGAGAAGCTGTAAGCCCCGCCCTTGCCCTTGTCAAACTTGCCGCCCGCATGCAAACGGGTGAACACCAGCTCGATCACGGGCGCTTTTTCTTCAGGGTGCAGTCCAAACGGAATGCCCCGGCCATCGTCTTCGATGCTGACCGAGCCATCCAAGTGCAAGATGACTTTGATTTTTTTACCGTAACCCGCCAGCGCTTCGTCGGCGGCGTTGTCCAGCACTTCTTGGATGATGTGCAGCGGGTTGTCGGTGCGGGTGTACATGCCCGGGCGTTGCTTGACTGGCTCCAGTCCTTTGAGGACTCGAATCGAGCCTTCGGAATATTCGCTGGAGGTTTTGACAGTTGATTGGGTGACCATGGTGGCGGATTGTAGTGGGATTTGCGCAGGCTTACTGGATACAAAGACAGTGGTTGCACGGCAACAAATGACCGAGGCATTTGCGAGACGGCTGAAGCCCAAGCAATTGGTTAAAGTCGCAGGATGCAAAACAAACCCCTGTCTCTCACCCAGGTGCTCATCTGCGGCGCGGCCATCGTGACCCTGTCCATGGGCATCCGCCACGGCTTTGGCCTGTGGCTGCAGCCCATCACCCAGACCCAAGGCTGGGGCCGCCAAGAATTTGCCTTCGCCATGGCCATCCAGAACCTGTCCTGGGGTTTCATGGGCATTTTTGCGGGCATGGTGGCCGACCTTTTTGGGGCCTTTCGGGTCATCGCACTCGGTGCTGTGATCTACAGCGTTGGGCTGATGGGCATGGCTTGGGCCACCGACCCGTGGGTGTTCGCCTTGTTCACCGGTGTGATCATCGGCACCGCGCAAGCGGGCACCACCTACGCCGTGATTTACGGTGTGATTGGCCGCAACGTGCCCGCAGAGCGCCGTTCCTGGGCCATGGGCGTGGCGGCAGCGGCAGGCAGCTTTGGCCAGTTTTTGATGGTCCCCGTCGAGGGCCTGCTGATCAGCCAAATGGGCTGGCAAACCGCATTGGTCATTTTGGCGGCCGCCGCGATGCTGATCATCCCCTTGGCTTGGGGCCTGCGCGAGCCGGCTCTGAACGCGCCCGGTCAGGTCAAGCGCGACCAAACCATTGGCCAAGCCCTGAAAGAAGCCTTCAAATACCCCAGTTTTCAGCTGCTCATGGCGGGCTATTTTGTGTGCGGATTTCAGGTCGTTTTCATTGGCGTTCACATGCCCAGCTACCTCAAAGACCACGGCCTGGCCCCCCAGGTGGCCAGTTATGCGCTGGCGCTGATTGGGTTGTTCAACGTGTTCGGCACCTACATCGCGGGCACCTTGGGCCAAAAAATGGCCAAGAAAAACATCCTGGCCTTCATCTACTTGGCCCGCTCGGTGGCGATCACCTTGTTTTTGTTGGCCCCGCTCACGCCCACCAGCGTCTACATCTTCTCGGGCGTCATGGGCTTGCTTTGGCTGTCCACCGTGCCGCCTACCAACGCTGCAGTGGCGCAGATTTTTGGCGTGGCGCATTTGTCCATGCTCAGCGGGTTTATCTTTTTCAGCCACCAAATTGGCTCATTCATGGGCGTCTGGCTGGGCGGGTATTTGTATGACAAAACCGGCAGCTACGATATCGTTTGGTACCTGGCCATTGCCTTGGGTATTTTTGCAGCCTTGGTCAATTTGCCCGTACGCGAAAGCCCCATCCACCGCAACACGCCACAGCCCGCATGAACCAGACCCGAACGACTGTGCTGCTGGCCGCCATCGCCTTGGGCCTGACGTTTGGCCTCTATGCCAAGCCCGACGTCATGATCATGCTGTCCGAACAGCTGTGGTCGTGTTTTTGACCTGAAAGCCTCCCCCACATGCACGGCACGGAAAACCCCTCCGCTTGGCTACAACGCTGGTCTCACCTCATCGCACCGGGCAGCACCGTGCTCGATGTGGCTTGCGGCGCGGGTCGTCACATGCGCTACCTGGCGGCTTGTGGCCACCAGGTCATCGGTGTCGACCGCAACCCCGAAGCGGTGGCTTTGGCCCAAGCCTTTGGCCCGGTCACTTGCGCCGACATTGAAAATGGCCCCTGGCCCTTCAGCGGGCAACGCTTTGGCTGTGTGCTTGTCACCCATTATTTGTGGCGAGCGCTGCTGCCCACGCTGGTGGACAGTGTGGCGCCCGGCGGCGTGTTGATTTATGAAACCTTTGCCGCTGGCAACGAAACCGTGGGCAAACCGTCTCGGCCCGACTTTTTGTTGCAAGCGGGCGAGTTGCTCAGCCTCACCCAAGGCTTGCGCACCGTGGCCTACGAGGACGGTTTTGAAGCCACCCCCGAGCGCTTTGTGCAGCGCATTGTGGCCGTGCGCCCCGCCCTTTCGGGTGCTGTGCAGCGCTGGCCATTGCACGCCACTTGAGGCGCGATCGCCGCGCACCCGCTGCATTGGCCTGACCCGCTGCGGGCTTGTACACCAAGCACCAGCCCGCAATCGATGGAATGTTATTTTTGAGTTCAGAAGCA
>NZ_CALBEX010000571.1 GCF_937889215.1 uncultured Limnohabitans sp. | reverse complement strand
TTGGCGCTATTGGCAGGAGGGAGCAGGTTATTTGGCAACCTTGCTCAAGGCGGGTGTGCCCATCTACCAAGGTCACGAGGTGACGCGCATCGGGATGACGGGTGAGTCTGGCTTGCAAGTTACTCTGGAGCGGCAAGGAAAGACCTTTCGCCTCGCCACTGACTACGTAGCATTGCACGACGGCATCCAACCCAACAACTATGGCATGCGACCCGATGGCCAGCCGCTATGGCGTGTTGCGGGTGACTGCTCGTTGGCGCTCGGTGCCCGCGCAGCAGCCATGCATGGTGAGCTGGTCGCCTTGGACATCATCCAGCAACTCAGCGCGCATGGTGCGCATTCAAGCCAAATCAAGGCACAAGAAGACGGCTTGCGTCAGGCGATCAAAAAGGAAGAAAAAGCGCAAAAACTGTTGCGTGAAATCTACCAGGTAGACGAAGCGGCCACCCTGAACGCCTTGTCCCCTGACACGGTCATTTGCCGATGCGAGCACAAGACTTTGCGCGACCTTGGAGCGTTGGGGCCGGACGCCACCAACCGCGAAATACGCTTACTGGGTCGTTTCGCGATGGGCGCGTGTCAAGGTCGATTTTGCAGCGAGTGGCTCAATGTGATTCGGGGCAAGACACAAACACCAGAGGGCCTTCAACTCATGGGCAAGCACTGGCCAGCCAAACCTATATCAATACAAGCGCTTGTTCAAGAAGCGTCCGAAAACAAGCCCACAGTGTGACAGGCAGGCCTTTTTGTAGCCTCACATCGAAAAAATCTTCCCCGGGTTCATGATGTTGTGCGGGTCCAGCGCCCGCTTGATGGTGCGCATCATGTCGACGGCGCCTTCGCCGGTTTCGGTGCGCAAGAAGTCCATCTTGTGCAGGCCAATGCCGTGCTCGCCGGTGCAGGTGCCGCCCAAGCGCAGCGCCCTGTTGACCAGTTGCTGGTTCAGCGCTTCGGCGGTTTCGCATTCTTGCGGGTTGTTTGGGTCGATCAAATAGCCAAAGTGGAAGTTGCCGTCGCCCACATGGCCCACCAAAAAGTAAGGCAGGCCGCTGGCATCGGTTTCGGTGATGGAGTCGAGCAGGCAATCGGCCAGGCGGCTGATGGGCACGCAGGTGTCGGTGCTGATGGCGCGGCAGCCGGGTTTGCTCTGGATGGCCGCAAAGTAGGCGTTGTGCCGTGCCGTCCACAAGCGGGTGCGCTCTTCGGGGGTGGTGGCCCATTCAAACGAATTGCCGCCAAACTCGCTGGCAATTTCTTGCACCGTCTCGGCTTGCTCTTTCACGCCTGCGGGTGAGCCGTGGAATTCCATCAGCAGCATGGGCTCTTCGCGCAAGCCCAGTTTGGCGTAGGCATTGACCATGCGTATGCTGTTGTGGTCCAGCAATTCCACCCGTGCAATCGGCACGCCCAGCTGGATGGTCTGGATGACCGTGTGCACCGCCGCTTCGATGCTCGGGAAGGAGCAAATGGCGGCCGAAATGGCTTCGGGCAAAGGGTACAGGCGAACGGTGATTTCGGTGATCACACCCAGCGTGCCTTCGCTGCCCACCATCAGGCGCGTCAGGTCGTAGCCGGCGCTTGATTTTTTGGCCCGGGTGCCGGTGCGAATCACTTCGCCCGCCGCGGTGACCACTTCCATGGCCAACACGTTTTCGCGCATGGTGCCGTAACGCACGGCGTTGGTGCCGCTGGCGCGGGTAGCGCTCATGCCGCCAATGGTGGCGTCTGCGCCCGGGTCAATCGGGAAGAACAAGCCTGTGGATTTGATCTCTTCGTTGAGTTGCTTGCGCGTCACGCCCGGCTGCACCGTCACCGTCAGGTCTTCGGCGTTGATGGACAGCACTTTGTTCATGCGCGTCAGGTCGATGCTGATGCCGCCTTGCACCGCCAGCAAATGGCCTTCGAGCGAAGAGCCCACACCAAACGGAATCACGGGCACCTTGTGCTCGGCGCACAGCTTCACGGCGTCGGCCACATCCTGCGTGTTTTCTGCAAACACCACTGCGGCAGGGGGCGGCACATGGGTGAAAGCCGATTCGTCGCGGCCGTGCTGCTCGCGCACCACCAGCGCGGTGGAGCAGTTGCCGCCAAAGCGGGCCTTGAGGGCCGTCAAAAAGGCTTCGGGCACCGCGCGTTGCGCGATTTCGGGGGCCAGGTGGGCGGCGGCAATAGGGGCGTTCATGGGTGTCTCCAGTGGTGGCGTGGCATACCCGCCAGACGTGTGAATGCGCAGTTTACGATGCAATCACAGGTCTTGCTGTCCAATGTCAGACAAGGGGCAGGCACTTGACCGACAATCTTGGGCAACACAGAGGACAACGCCATGGGCAACCGACTCACACAAATCGCCACCCGCACCGGGGACAACGGCACCACCGGCCTGGGCAATAACCAGCGCGTCTCCAAAAACAGCCTGCGCGTGCACGCGATGGGTGAGGTGGACGAACTCAACTCCCACATCGGCTTGCTGCTGTGCGAAGACATGCCCGCCGATGCGCGAGCCGTGTTGGTCGAAGTCCAGCACCAGTTGTTCAACCTGGGGGGGGAGTTGTCCATTCCCGGTTTTGAATTGCTCAAGGACGCCGCCGTCGCCGATCTGGACACCGCTTTGGAGACCTACAACGCCCAGCTGCCCAAACTCGAAGAATTCATCTTGCCCGCAGGCACACGCGGCGCTTCGCAAGCCCATGTGTGCCGCACCGTGGCGCGCCGGGCAGAGCGCGCTTGCGTGGCGCTGGGCAACGAAGAGGCCCTGAACGACACCCCCCGCCAATACCTCAACCGCTTGTCGGATTTGATGTTCGTGTTGGCCCGTGTGCTCAACCGCATGAACGGCGGCGACGACGTGTACTGGAAAAGTGCCCGCATGCAAAAAGACGGCCCTCAAGACGCTGCCGCCTAAAGTGCCATGAAAAAGCTGTTCAGCGGCGGGGTTTTGCGCACAGCATGCTTGGGGCTGGGCCTCTTGGGCACGCTGACACTGGGGCCCGCTGTCATGGCTGCGCCGTCCTCGGTGGTGCTCAGTTGTGCCGTGGCCTACCTGCCGCAGCGCAGCACTTGGGTGCGTGAGGTGCGCATCGACTGGGACAAAAAAGCCATTCACCGCTTGCGCATTGACGGTGTGGAGCCCTATGGTTTTTCTCTGGTGCCGGGTGGGGTGATCACGGCGTTGGACAATGAGCGCATCCAGATCGACCTGGCGGCTCGGCAGTGGCAAAGCGATTTTCGGGGCCAAGCGACGGGCCAAGGCCGTTGTGAAACGGCGCCCGGTTGAGTACAGGCCAAGCTGTCACCTAGGTGCACATTTCAGGGTTCATGCGCGTGACAGCAGTGCTTGGCCACTGCTACGCTGCACCGCATGAACACCGCGACACGACCTTCTGCTTTAGCCCCCCATTTGCCCCAAATTCGGCTGTACCAAAACTGGCTGCGAGATGAACGGGGCCTGAGTTTTGCCACCTACAACGACCTCTGGCGTTGGTCTGTGACCGAGCTGGACGCCTTCTGGCAAAGCATTTGGGATTATTTCGACTTCCAGTCGCCCACGCCGCACACCGCCGTGCTCGCGAACAACGTCATGCCGGGGGCCAAGTGGTTTCCCGGTGCTCAAACCAACTACGCACACCAGGTGCTGCGCCATGTGCAGCCCGCGCATGAAGCTGGCTTTTTGGCGGTCATCAGCCACAACGAAAAGGGCCTGCGCCGCGAGATGAGCTGGCCTGAGCTGCGCCGCCAAGTGGCTGCTTTGGCGCTGCACCTGCAGGCCCAAGGTGTGCAGCCTGGCGACCGGGTCGCGGCTTATTTGCCCAATATTCCCGAAGCCATGGTGGCGTTTTTGGCCACCGCCAGCGTGGGCGGTGTGTGGAGCATTTGCGCGCCCGACATGGGCACCAACGCCGTGCTCGACCGCTTCAAACAGATCGAGCCCAAGGTGCTGATCGCAGTGGACGGTGTGAGCTATGGCGGGCGAGACTTTGACCGCATGGGCGTGGTGCAGGAGCTGCGCGACGCGCTGCCCAGCGTGCAGCACGTCATCGTGCACGACAACTTGGGCACACTCGACCTGGCCCATTGCACCGTAGGTGCCAGCGTGCAGCTGTCGGCCATCACCGCCCGCGACGATGCCGAGGTGCAAGCCTTTGAGCCGCTGTGGTTGCCGTTCGACCACCCGTTGTGGATCGTTTATTCCAGCGGCACCACTGGTCTGCCCAAACCCATCGTGCATGGCCATGGCGGCACCGTGATCGTGGCATTGGCCAACAAAATTTTGCACAACGACATCGGCTGTAGCTACCAACTTAACAGTTGGGGCGAACGCTTTCACTGGTACAGCTCCACCGGCTGGGTGATGTGGAACGCGCAAGTGGCGGGTTTGCTCAACGGCGTGACCTGCGTGATCTATGACGGCAACCCCGGCGGTAGCAAAGACAGCCCGGACTGGGGCATTTTGTGGCGCATGGCGGCGCAAGAGAAGGTGACTTTCTTCGGCGCAGGCGCGGCCTTTTTTGCCAACTGCCAAAAGGCGGGTGTGGACATTGCACGCTGCGGCGACTTGTCGGGTGTGCGCGCCTTGGGCACGACCGGCTCGCCCCTGTCGCCCGAGACCCAAAGCTGGGGCACCGAGCAATTTCGGGCCATCGGCACCGACATTTGGTGGTGCAACATTTCGGGGGGCACCGACTTTGCCGGGGCTTTTCTGGGAGGTCACCGCGAACTGCCGCAAGAGCCGGGCGTCATGCAGTGCCGCGAACTGGGCTGCGCGGTCGAGGCCTGGAACGAAGCGGGTGAGCCCGTCATCGGCGAGGTGGGCGAGCTGGTCTGCGCCCAGCCCATTCCGTCGATGCCGCTGTACTTCTGGAACGACAAGGACAACGCCCGTTATTTGGCCAGCTATTTCGAGATGTACCCCGCAGGCCACGGCCGTCAACCGGGCGGCGGCAACGGCCCGGCCAGCATGGGCGGCGTCTGGCGACACGGCGACTGGCTGCGCATCGGTGATACGCAAGGCGAGGGCGAAGGCTGCGTGATCTTTGGCCGCAGCGACGCCACCATCAACCGCTACGGCTTGCGCATGGGCACCAGCGAGCTGTACAGCGCTGTGGAGGCCCTGCCCGAAGTCATGGACTCGATGGTGGTGGACTTGGAATACCTGGGCAAAGAAAGCTACATGCCCCTCTTTGTGGTGCTGCGCCCGGGCACGGTGTTTGATGATGCAATCAAAGCCAAGCTCAACAACGCCATCAAAGTGGCGCTCAGCCCGCGCTTCATCCCGAACGAGATTTTTCAGGTGGCGGAGATTCCGCGCACGCTGTCCGGCAAAAAGCAGGAGCTGCCGATCAAAAAACTCATGCTGGGTCAGCCGCTTGAAAAGGTCGTCAACAGGGACGCCATGGCCAACCCGGGGTGTCTGGATTGGTATGTGGAGTTGGCCAAGCAGCACCTGGCCAAAGCCTGAGTGGGTGCTCAGTTGCGCCAGAAGCGGGCACCAGCAGGGGGTAGACTTTTCTAGGAGCCCTCCGCCCTGACTTGCTTGTCAAAACCTCAACACAAACAAAGTGATAGACGGAAAAGCGACCAGCAAGGCGGTGCGCAAGAGATCGCTCAACACAAAGGGCATGATGGCGCGGTAAGTCTGTGTGATGGGCGTGTCGCGAGCGAGCGAGTTGATGACGAACAGGTTCATGCCCACCGGGGGCGTGATCAAGCCGACCTCGACCACGATCAGCACCAAGATGCCGAACCAGATGGCCAGCTCATCGGGGGGAG
>NZ_CALBEX010000570.1 GCF_937889215.1 uncultured Limnohabitans sp. | reverse complement strand
TAAAAGAAAAACACGTTCACAGGCATTGAGAAAAATCATACAAGGTCGGGCCTTGACGGTCCGGCATATGTTTTGTCGCGCAGCGACATGTTCAAGTGACGTTGGTGCACAACGTCGGACCTGAAGGCACCGACCTACAAAGACCGATCCCCTGTAGGTCGGGCCTTTATGGTCCGACAGGTGTCTCGTCGTGCAGCGACATGTTCAAAGCACTTGCAGCACACATTGCGGTTTGAACATCACTTGTTCGTTTTTGCGCGCATAGCCCAGCGGGTTGGCCACCACGCGGCAGCCGTTTTGGGTGTAGTCGCTCGCGCAGTGCAAATGGCCGTGCAGCCACAACTGGGCGTGGGGCAGCAAGTGGTCGAGCGCGTTGCAAAAACCCGCTGTACCCGGCACATGGCCGTAGCGCGGATCGGCGCTGCCCAAGCTGGGCGCAAAGTGCGTGACTACCACGGTGGGGCCTGCAAAAGGGGCATGCAGCGCAGCGCTCAGCCAGTCCTGGCATTGCAGGGCTTGCTCACGCATCCCCTCAGCCAGCCAAGGTTCGGCTTGCCTTGTGGTCAGGGTTTTGCGCAGGTAATAGTTGGCGGCCCGAAAGGCTTTATCGCGGGCTTTGAGCTGGCGCGTGTATTGGCTGTTGGGGTGGCTGAAATGCGCTGGAATTTTGTCGGTCAGCGGGTCGGGTATGGCTTGCCCAGCCAGCGGGCCCAGCGCATCAAAGTCGGTCCACAACGTGGTGCCGACAAACCGCACGCCGCCTAATTGCAGCACCTCGCGCTCCAGCCAGGTGATGCCCAGCCGCTCGCAAGTTTGGCGCAGCCGGGCATGGGCGTCGTCAAAGTCCAGCCCATCGTATTCATGGTTGCCGGGCACAAACAGCACTGGGGTGGGCCAGCCGTGCAGTGGTGAAAACCGCGCCAGGCCAAAGTCTGCATCTCCTGCTGCGGCCAGGGCCGAGCCGGTTTGGTAAGAACCAATGTCGCCTGCGAGCACCAGCACATCGGCATCTGGCGCGGCGGTGGGCGCGAATGTGGGGTTGGACTCCAGGTGCAGGTCCGACAGGAGCTGAATGTTCATGTTTTGACTTCGGTGGAAAAGGCCTGTTGGGCCACCAGTTGCAGCTGGTCGCGCAGCCATTGGTGCGGTCTGTCTTGTTCGCGTTTGCGGTGCCAAAGGGCATGCACTTGCACAGGCGGCACCTCAAAGGGCAGCTCGTGCAGCACCAGCTCTTTGGTCATGCCCGTGGTGGGCACAAAGTGGCGGGGCAGCACCGTCAGCAAATCGGAATTGACCACCACACGCCCAGCGGTAAAAAACTGGTTGACGGTGAGCACGATGCGCCGCTGCTGCTCGATCGCGGCCAGGGCCTCATCGATAAAGCCGTACGCACGCCCAGAAAAACTGACCAGCAAATGACGCGCCGCGCAATAGTCTTGCAGGGTGATCGGGCGTTTGGCCAATGGGTGCCCCTTGCGCATCACACACACGTATTCGCCTGAATACAGGCGCTTGTGGGCGTAAGCGACAGCCTCGCCCGATTGGGCGCGGGCTGTCAAATCGGTCAACACCGCCGGAAAGTAGCCCAGCGCAATGTCGGCGGTGCCATCGCTCAACAGTTGCCGTGGATCGCGTGTGGTCAGCGGCAATACGCGCAAGGACACGCCGGGCGCTTGCAGTTCCATTTCGCGTGCCAGTCCGCTCATGAGTTCGGCTGCCGTGGCGTCTGCCATGGCCAATACAAAGGTGCTGTTGGCCTGACCAGGCTCAAAAGCGCTGGGCACGATGGCCGCTTGCAGCTCCCGCAAGGCGCCCCGAACGCTGGGCCAAAGCGCCAAAGCCCGTGGCGTCGGCTCGATCCCGTGGCCGTGGCGGCGAACCAGTTCGTCGCCTAATGCGTCGCGAAGTCGGCGCAAGGCATTGCTCACGGCCGGCTGGGTCAGGGCCAAGTTCTGCGCGGCGCGGGTCAGGCTGCGCTCGGCCATGACTTCGTCAAACACCCGCAGCAAGTTCAGGTCGAGGTTGCGAAAGGTGGCCGGGATGGGGGTGTTCATGGTGATGGCTTTATCTATCACCATTATGAATGAATGACATCATGAATATAAAGTTGAACGGCATTGGTAAAAACCCTATGATTCGGCTCATGGTTTTGATAACTTGGATTGCCAAAGAAAACAAAAGCGAATCAAGGGAACACAAAATGAACACCGCTACCAAATCAATCTTAGGCCAAATGCCCACCCCCGCCGCAGCTGCTGCAGTGGCCCCATCATCCACCAAACTCGTGGCGAGCCTCATGCTGGCCGCTGGGGTGGCCGCATTGGTGGTCATCACCAACCAAATGATCGACACCTGGGCTGAAACCCATGTTGTGGCGGCTTGGCTGGCCCTGTGGGCTGTTGCAGCATTGGCGATTGGCCTGTTGCGAGGCGTCACACGCGCACTGGCGCAAAACCTGATGACCGGTCTGGACAGCTGGTCTGCCCAGGTGGCCCGCCGCCGTGCAGACGAGCGCCTGTGGGCCATGGCGCAAACCGATTCACGTTTGATGAGCGATTTGCAAGTGGCCATGGACCGTGCTGTCCAAGACAAAGCACCGGCCCAGAACCTGGAAACTCTGATGACCCGCCGCGCTTCCAGAATGGTGCGCGATCGTCTCTATTACATCTGAGTCGGTCATAGCTTGCCCGAAGGGCAAGGCACACCGTCAACTTAAAGCAAAAAAGGCCACTCAAAGAGTGGCCTTTTTGCTTTGAATGTCAAAAATTGGCAAGGTATGTAGAACAAGTAGAAACCCTTGGTTGACTTGACAGTGATTTAACCTTGCTTAAAAATGAAAGCGCTTTCACAAACAGGGACCAATATGAAAAAAATCGCTTCATTTGTCGTTTGCGCCTTGTCATTGAACATGGCCATGGCACAGAAAACGACCATCACTGTCGCAGCATTTCCTGCGGTAGATGAAATCGTCAAAGCGTCATTACAATAATGGCAAAAGAAAAACCCAAACGTAGAGGTCAAAGTGGTTGGGCGGGAATACGCAGACCATCACACAGCCATGACAACGGCTTTGGCGACATCAACCGGTTTGCCAGATGTGATGACCATCGAGTACGGTTACTTGGGTCGGTTTGCACAAAGTGGGGGTCTGGAAGATCTGGAAAAGTCACCCTACCAGGTGGGTCAGTTTGATCCCAAGTTGGTGACATACGCCATGGCCCAAGGCCGATCTGCAAACTACGGTCAAGTGGCGATTCCCACCGACATCGGCCCGGGTGCCATGTTCTATAGAAACGACTTGTTGGCCAAAGCGAAGGTCAAAGAATCAGAATTGACACAGTCATGGGATAGCTTTATTCAAAGTGGTCAAAAGATCAAAAAAAGCACAGGCGCTTACTTGGTCGCCCATGCACGAGATGTCAAGGACATCTTGATCAGGACAGGCATACCTGAAGGGCAGGGCGTTTACTTCAATGCAGAGGGTAAATCCGTCATTGACTCGTCGCCACGCTTTAAAAGAGGCTTTGAACTTGCCCAAAAAATAAGGGCAGAGGGCTTGGATGCCAAGATCAACCCTTGGTCCAACGAATGGGGCGAGTCGCTCAAGCGCGGAACAGTCACCGTGCAAATGATGGGCGCTTGGTTGGGAGGGCACCTGCAAAATTGGCTCGCACCCAACACCAGTGGCATGTGGCGGTCAACGGTTTTGCCAGAGCGTGTTGCCACCTCTTGGGGTGGAACCTTCTACGCGATACCCAAAAAAGCAGTGAACAAAGCCATTGCGTGGGATCTGATCCAGCACCTGACCCTGAACAGCAAACAACAACAGATGGCGTTTGAAAAGTTCAATGCATTCCCTGCCCTGATCGAGGCGCAGAGTGGTACGTTCTTTGAACAACCAGTGGCATTTTTGGGTGGCCAAAAGGCACGTATTGAATGGAAAAATACAGCTTTACAAATCAAGCCCACCACGGTCTTCAAAAACGACAGTGTGGCTGAAGAGATCGTGAATGCTGAGTTGGACCTTGTCCTCAATAAAAACAAACCAATTGAACAGGCGTTGAAAGATGCGCACCGTTTGGTGCAAAGAAGATCCAGCCGATAATGAAACCGATCTTGAAGCCAGCGGCAGCACCGTACGTGCTGATCAGTCCATTTTTATTGCTGTTCCTGGTATTTGGTTTGTTTCCGATCGTGTTTTCGTTTGTCCTCATGTTCCATATGTGGGATCCCGTTCAGGGACTCGGATCAATGGAATATGTGGGGCTGGAAAACCTCATCTTCGCCATCGAGGATCCACTGGTCTGGACTTCAATGGGCAATACCTTGTGGATGGCTTTGGCGTCAGGCATGCCTCAGCACTTGGTGGCAATTCCATTGGCTTACTTGATCAATGAAAAATTAGGGCGCTGGAGAAACGCCGCCATGGCGGCGTATTTTTTGCCTTACATCACATCCACGGTGGCCATTGCCATCATGTTCAGTACCTTGTTCTCCACCGATTACGGCATGGTGAACGCCGCCTTGGCGGAATTGGCGAAATGGCCACTGCTCAATGGTGTGTTGCCTGCTGAGAACATCGATTGGTTGGGCAGCCCAGAAGCGATCAAACCCGTGGTGTCGGCCGTTGTTTTTTGGCGGTATCTGGGATTCAACGTGATTTTGTACGTGGCAGCCATGCAGAGTATTCCACGAGATCTGTACGAAGCCGCGCGCATGGATGGGGCTAAAAGTTGGCAACAATTTTGGTTCATTACCTTGCCGCAACTCAAACCCATCATGTTTTTCGGCGTGACCTTGACGGTAATTGGTGGCTTGCAACTTTTTGAGGAGCCCTTCATTTTGACGGGTGGAAAAGGGGGCCCGGAGTACTCGGGAATGACCACTGCCATGTACATGTACCGGACAGCCTTCGACTTCAATGATTTTGGTTTGGCGAGTGCTATTTCGTGGATGCTGTTCGTGATTATTTTGGTCATGACGCTGATCACAAACAAAGCCTTTAAAAACAAAGAAGGTCAGACATGAGTGCGTCAATGTCAGAAAACAATCCGACTCTGGGGCTGGGTGGGTGGGTGCTCATCACGCTCGGGGCTTTGTTGATGCTGGGACCGTTTTATTTCATGTTCGTGTTTGCAACACAACCCCGAGCAGAAATATTCAGCGTACCGCCACCTTTGTTTTTTGGGGACCATTTCCTCGAAAATATGAAAATTCTCATGGGAAAAATCCCATTTTGGAAGAATTTGGGCTGGTCTTTGTATGTGGGTTTGATGGGCACAGCGCTGACCTTGCTGTTTTGCTCCATGGCGGGATTTGCATTTGCGGTGTATGAGTTTCGCTATAAAAAAATGCTGTTTGCTTTAGTCATGGGCACCATGCTCGTGCCTTCATTTTTGGGCATGATCCCGACGTTTCTCATCATGGATGCGCTCAACTGGATCGACCAACCTAGGGCGCTTTATATACCGGGGGCTGCCCCTGCCATGGGTATTTTTCTCATGCGCCAGTACATCACCTCAGCGATACCCAAAGAGTTGATTGAGGCGGCCCGCATGGACAACTGCGGTGAATTTCGAATTTACTGGAGTGTTGTCGTGCCCTTGCTTGGGCCTGCGTTTGGCACGCTCGGATTGATCGCGTTCATCGCATCGTGGAATAACTTTATCGGCCCGTTGGTGGTCATGCGTTCACCCGAAATGTACACATTTCCCTTGGCGCTGCGGAGCGTACAAAGCCCGGTGGACACTGAATGGGGTGCACTGAT
>NZ_CALBEX010000569.1 GCF_937889215.1 uncultured Limnohabitans sp. | reverse complement strand
GGTGGATTTTGATGGGCAGCAGCGTGCGCTGAGCATCGAAGAAAAGCCCAAGGCGCCCAAAAGCAACTATGCCGTCACCGGCTTGTATTTTTACGACCAGCAGGTGTGCGATATCGCCGCCGACATCCGGCCATCAACGCGTGGCGAGTTGGAAATCACCGACGTGAACAAGCGCTATCTGGCGCTGAATCAGCTGAACGTGGAAATCATGGGCCGGGGTTATGCCTGGTTGGACACGGGCACACATGACAGCTTGCTTGAGGCGGCGGGCTTCATCGCCACGCTTCAAAAGCGCCAAGGCTTGATGGTGGCTTGCCCCGAAGAAATTGCCTTTGCCCAAAAGTGGATCACTGCGGCCGATGTGCAAAAACTGGCGCAGCCGTTGGCTAAAAACGGCTACGGCCAGTATTTGTTGAACTTGCTCAAATAATGCCTTACACCGTCACACCCACCCAAATTCCGGAATTACTGGTCCTGGAGCCCAAGGTCTTCGGCGACGCTCGGGGCTTTTTTTATGAGAGCTTCAATGCGCGAGACTTTGCGCAGGCCACGGGGCTGGATGTGCATTTTGTGCAAGACAACCACAGCAAGTCGGCCAAGGGCGTGCTGCGAGGGCTGCATTACCAGATTCAGCACCCTCAGGGCAAGCTGGTGCGTGTGGTGCAGGGGGAGGTGTTCGATGTGGCGGTGGATATGCGCAAGTCTTCTGCCACCTGTGGCCAGTGGGTGGGCATGCACTTGAGTGCCGACAACCACCGCCAGTTGTGGGTCCCGCCAGGTTTTGCGCACGGCTTTGTGGTGCTCAGCGACACGGCTGAGTTTTTGTACAAAACCACCGACTATTGGTACCCCGAGCATGAGCGCAGTTTGCGCTGGGACGACCCAAGCGTGGGCATTGATTGGCCGATTCAGGGTCAACCTCTGCTGGCGGCCAAAGATGCGGCTGCGCAGCTGTGGGACGCAGCAGAAAAGTTCAACTGACCCCCAGTGGCAGGTTTGGGCCGCGCAGGGCGGCCCCATGGCCATCAAACCACCTTGATTTTGGCCGCGGCCTCGCGTGCGCGTTGCAGGGCGTTCGGGCCTTGGGCCAGCGCCACCGCCATGCGGCGGTAAGGCCGGGTGGTGGGTTTGCCGAAGATGCGCACGTCCACACCCGGCTCGCTCAGGGCTTCGGCCACGCCTGTAAATGTAGGCGTGCTACCGTCCTTGTCGGCCAGCACCACGGCGCTGGCACCTTCGATGCAGTCGATGCGTGGAATCGGTAGGCCCAAAATAGCGCGCGCGTGCAAATCGAATTCGCTCAGGTTTTGGCTGATGAGGGTGACCATGCCCGTGTCGTGCGGGCGGGGGCTCAGCTCGCTGAAGATGACTTCGTCTTTCGTCACAAAAAACTCCACGCCAAACAGGCCCGCACCGCCTAAGTCTGTGGTGACTTTTTCGGCCATGTCTTGGGCAGCTTTGATTTGCTCGGGCTTCATGCCCTGGGGCTGCCAGCTGTATTGGTAATCGCCGCGCTCTTGCACATGGCCAATCGGCGGGCAAAACAGGGTTTGACCGTTGCGCTGGCGGATGGTGAGCAGGGTGATTTCGAACTCGAAATGGATGAATTCTTCGACGATGACTTTTTGGCGGTCGCCGCGCATGCCTGCGCAGGCGTAATCCCAGCAGGCTTGCACATCGGCCGCCGTCTTGGCCACGCTTTGGCCTTTGCCCGATGAACTCATCACGGGTTTGATGACGACCGGGAAACCGATCTCGGTGGCGCGGGCCAGCAATTCGGCGGCCGAATCGGCGTAGCTGAACTTGGCCGTGCGCACGCCCAGACCCACCGCCACATCGCGGATGCGGTCGCGGTTCATGGTCAGGTTGGCAGCGCGGGCGCTGGGGATCACTTCAAAGCCTTGTTTTTCCACGTCCAGCAGCACTTCGGTGCGGATGGCTTCGATC
>NZ_CALBEX010000568.1 GCF_937889215.1 uncultured Limnohabitans sp. | reverse complement strand
CTGGGGATCTTGGCCCCTGGCGGATTTACAACCACCCACCAAAGTGCAATAAGATCGCCAAAAGAGGTTGACAACATAAAACTTAGGGCAATGTTTCCGTCTCGCTTTCTAGGTCAAAGCGTCGAAGCACACCCGCACGCGTTTCATTCTTGGCAATTTGGCGGATGTGGATTTCAGCTTCAGACGTTGTGCCCCAATTTCTGCCAATAAAGAATCGTTCAATCTCTGTATCGCCTACGAGTGACTGCCCAGTTTTTCTGTGAATGTATTTGGCCAGTGACGCGTATTCGTCTTGTAATTTGTAAATGTGATGGCTGACCTGCAAAGCGCAGCGGATGTATTTTGAAAGTTCTTTGAGCTTTTGTGCCTGCTCAGATGAGTCAATCCAATAAACTTTCAGTATGTTGCCTTGACTAGACATCAAAAAGAAATCGCTTACTGCAGTTCCGCAAAAGACGACGCTCTGCATCTGGTAATCGCTTTTCTTCATCGCATACCGATGCAGCTCTTCAAGCAAAGCAATTCGGTCATCTAAGACTTTGGATGCTTTGCTGACCCCGCGAACATAAATGTCAGCGCCTGCTGGAAATCTTTTCTCCAGCATGTCCAGTGGCGGCAGTTTGGTTTTCTCATTCAAAAAAATGTAGCCTTGTGGGTATTTCATAATCAGCTCCGGATGTTTGAAATTTTGATCACATTCGACTGGCCAGCTTTGCGCGCTTGGTTGGCGCTCATGACCACATCGCTGAATATTGATCGTGCAGACCCTCGGCCAGCTTGAACCACTTGGTCCAGTGTGGCGTCTGGCGGTGCCACCAAACCTGACTGTGTGTAGATGCGGCGAAGAATAGGACGCCAGTGCTGCGGTGGGGGCACATTCATGTCAATCAATACGCTTCGGTTTTGAACGCCCGCATCAACCTCGTTTAAATGGTTGGTGGTCATGATGAACACCACATTGGTTCGGTTCATTAGGGCCTTGAAAGATGCCTTGGCTGCGTCTGTGAGCAAGTCCACCTCATCCAAGATCACATAGTGCAGACCACTGGCATTCCAAGACACAAAGCTGGTGGCGTTTTGAATGCTGTTGATCAAGCCCACGCCGTTTTGAC
>NZ_CALBEX010000567.1 GCF_937889215.1 uncultured Limnohabitans sp. | reverse complement strand
AACTCATGGGGCGCTTCCTCATGCATTGAAAACAAGATGTTAATCGCAATGTCTGCACTTGGTTGCATCCCCAAGCCCCAAAACAACACATTCACATGATCCAAAGCATCGACCTGCAGGCCACGCCAGGTCACCTGATTCGCCGGGCCCAGCAAATTGCCGTGGCCATTTTTGCCGAGCAACTGGCCAGCGCCGACATCACGCCTGTGCAGTTCGCCATTCTGAACGCCTTGCTCGACAGCCCAGGCATCGATCAGGTGAGCTTGGCCAAGCGCGTGGCCTTTGACCCAGCCACTTCGGGCTCAGTCATTGGGCGGCTGGAGTCCAAGTCTTGGGTGGTGCGCGAGGCTGATCCGGCCGACCGCAGGCGCAAATTGTTGTGGGTCACGCCCCAGGGTGTGCAAGCCCTGGCGAGCATCCAGACCGATGTGGCTCGGGTGCAAGAAAAAATCCTGTCCCCTTTGTCCGCACAAGAGCAAAGCCAGTTTGTGCACTTGCTTTCACGCTTGGTGCAGGGCCATCAAGTCTCTTGAGCCTCTTGAGGGAAAGTCGGGCTGGATCGGCGCAAAAGGGGGCGATCCAGCGGGGCGCTCGTGCCCGTTTCAGGCCGAGGTGTAGCTCAGCTCGAAATGCTCCACATGCGGGGGCGCGGCAAAGAAGGGGCCGACGATGGCACGCCAATCGGTGAACAGTGGCGACTCCCGAAAACCCACCGTGTGGTCTTCCAGCGTGTCCCAGAAAATTTGCAACACAAAGCGCTCGGGGTTTTCGATGCCGCGGTTGACTTTTGCCCACCGGAAGCCCTTGGCTTGAGAGGCCACGGTGCTCAGGCCCAGTTCAATGGCTTTTTCAAAGGCGGCTTGCTGGCCGGGGTGGATGCGGATGTCGGCGAGTTCGAGGATCATTTTGCAGCTTCATGGGTCATGGACGAAGTCCAAACGATAACCCAAACCGGTGTCCATGTGGCCGCTGGGGTTGAACTTTTGTAGCGCTCCTCTGGCCAACGGCGCACGGCCGCCGTCACGAAACTTTCACGCTGACGACATCTTGTTGACACCCCGCATGCGCAACATCAAGGGCAGAACTTCAAGGAGCCGAAGCGATGAAAGAATTGCCCAACCCCACTTTTGACCTTTCCCCGGTCTACTTGCCCAGGGGGTCACTTCATCCGGGGTCCGCTTCCCCCTCTGTTGATTTTTTGCCTCGGCGTGTGCAAAACACCATTCAAGTCAGTTGGGCGCAGCATCTCGACGAAGTTCGGGAAGCTCAGCGATTGAGGTACCAAGTTTTCGCCACCGAGTTGGGCGCACGTTTGCCCAAAACGGTGCCCGGCCATGACATCGATTTGTTTGACGACTACTGCGAACACCTGCTGGTTCGGGACAACGCTTCAGGCCAGGTCATTGGCACTTACCGGGTGCTCACACCGGCCCAGGCCAAGCGCGTTGGCAGCACCTACAGCGACACCGAGTTTGACCTGACCCGTCTGCGCGATCTGCGCGGGCGCATGGTGGAGTTGGGCCGCAGCTGCGTGCACGCAGAGCACCGCCATGGTGGCGTGATCATGGCTTTGTGGGGCGCATTGTTTGAGTTCATGGACCGCAACCGACTGGACACCATGATCGGCTGCGCCAGCATCCCGATGCTGCACAACGGGCTGGTCACAGGCGATGCCGCTGCCAGCATCTGGCACCAACTGCGCCAGACGCATTTGGCCGATATCCAGTTCCATGTGCGGCCACGTTTGCCTTTGCCCGTGCAAGAGCTGGACCATGATTTGCCGATTGAGCCGCCAGCGCTTATCAAGGGTTATTTGCGATTGGGTGCCAAGGTGCTGGGTGCGCCCGCTTGGGACCCGGATTTCAACACCGCCGATTTGCCCATGATGATGCGCACAGCCGATTTGCCTGCGCGTTACCGCAAGCACTTTTCTATGGGTGGCCTATGACCAAGCTGAGTCAACCAGTGCTTGCCTCGGCGCTTTTCAAAACCGCGCATGCGGGCTTGGACGAAACGCTGGCACAGGGCTGGCCTCAGGGCCATTCGCTCACACCACCAAGGCCGCAAGAGCCGGAAGATTCGGACGAAGACATCTTGCCCGCAGGCCGTCAGCGTTTGCGGGCTGTTTTTATTTCGGACCTGC
>NZ_CALBEX010000566.1 GCF_937889215.1 uncultured Limnohabitans sp. | reverse complement strand
ATGTCTTCAACTCCTTGAAAATGTGTGCAGAATTGTCGCATGCGTAGACCCTTGGCCCATTTCCGGACACACTGTTTGCTGGCCTTGGGGCTCAGTGCAACGGGCACCGCTTGGGCAGTTCATGCTTATTCGCAGTTTGGTGACGTACGCTACCCGGCCGGGTTTGCCCATTTCTCTTATGTGAACCCAGCCGCACCCAAAGGGGGTGAGATCGTGTTGGTGCCGCCCACGCGCCAGTCCAATTTCGACAAATACAACCCCTTCACTTTGAAGGGCAGCGCTCCACCGGCCATGTTGGGCATGATGTTTGACACCTTGCTGGTGGGCAACATGGACGAGCCGACCACAGCCTATGGCTTGCTGGCTTCGGATGTGGCGGTGGCCAGCGACCGCATGTCGGTCACTTTCCAGATCCACCCGCAAGCCCGGTTTCACAATGGTGATCCTGTGTTGGCCAAAGACGTTCGCTATTCTTTTGACCGCCTGACCAGCCAGCAAGCTGCGCCCCAGTACCGCACTTATTTTGGCGAGGTCAAAACCGCCACGGTCTTGGATGAACGCCGCATCCGTTTTGATTTCGTCCGGCCCAATACCGAGTTGCCCCTGATCGTGGGCAGTTTGCCCGTGTTCAGCCACAAATGGGGGCTGGAAGGCGATACGCACAAGCCTTTGGACCAAATGGTGATGGACATACCCATTGCGTCCGGTCCTTATCGCATTGGCCGTGTGCAGTTTGGCAAGGACATCAGCTACGAACGCGATCCTGACTATTGGGCCCGTGCGCTGAATGTGCGTCAAGGGCAATTCAATTTTGACCGCATCACCTACAAAATCTACAAAGACCCCACGGCCCAGCTCGAAGCCTTCAAGGCCGGCGAGTTCGACTACATGCAGTCTTTCATTTCGCGTGAGTGGGCCAGGGCCTTCACTGGCCGTGCGTTTGAGCGTGGCGAGCTCATCAAGGCCGAGTTGCCGCATGGCAACGCGGGCGACTTCCAGGGCTTTTTGTTCAACCTGAGGCGGGACAAGTTCCAGGACGTTCGAGTGCGCCAAGCCATTGCTCTGGCCATGGATTTTGAATGGCTGAACCGCCAGCTTTTCTACAACGCCTACAGCCGGGTACGCGGCTATTTTGTAGCCAGTGACTTTGAAGCCAAAGGCTTGCCCGGTTCCGACGAGTTGGCTTTGCTCGCGCCTTTACGGGCCAAGTTGCCAGCCGCTGTGTTCGATCAAGCCGTGCCGCAACCACCCCAAACCGCGCTCGACCCCGCCTCGGGCCACACCTTGCGCGACCATTTGCGTCAAGCGCGTGATTTGCTGAAAGACGCGGGATGGACCTACCGCGATGGCGCTTTGCGCAACGCCAAAGGGCAAGCCCTCAGCATCGAATTTCTGGACAGTTCGGGCTCGATGGGCCGCGTGGTCACACCCTTTGCCAAGAACCTGGAAAAACTGGGCATTCAGGTTCGCTACAAAGTAATCGACTTTGCGCTGCTGCAAAAACGCATGGACGTGTTCGACTTTGACATCATCAGCAACCGCACTGTCGGCAGCGAAGCGCCCGGCACCGAGTTGCTCGAGCGCTACGGCAGCAGATCGGCTGATGTGGAGGGTTCTGGCAATGTGAACGGCCTGAAAGACCCTGCCGTGGACGCCCTGCTGGACAAGGTGGTGAGCGCCACGTCAAGACCGGAACTGGTAACCAGCCTGCGGGCGCTGGACCGGGTGCTGCGGCATGGCCATTACGTGGTGCCGCACTGGTATGGCGCAGTGCACCGGGTGTCCTGGCGTGCCAAGGCGTTTGCGCGCCCGGCCGATTTGCCCCGTTTTTACCAACCCGAAAAACTGGTCACCACCGTGTGGTGGTCGCCCACAGCCACCCCATCCCCAGCCAAGGTCCCCTGAACCATGTTGGCCTACATATTCAAACGCTTGCTCTTGATGATCCCGACCTTGTTCGGGGTTTTGTTGATGACTTTTGTGGTGATCCAGTTTGTCCCCGGCGGCCCGGTCGAACAAATGGTGGCTCAGCTGCAAGGCCGTGACACGGGCGGGGAGGGCGCAACTGCTGCGGGCAGCGGTTATCGGGGCCGGCAGGGGGTGGATGCCGCCCGCATCGAAGAAATCAAAACGCTTTATGGCTTTGACAAGCCACCCACCGAGCGCTTTTGGATGATGCTCCAGCAGTTCGCAGGGTTCGACTTGGGCAAAAGTTTTTTTTACCCCAAAGACGTCTGGAGCCTCATCAAGGAAAAGTTGCCTGTGTCCATCAGCCTGGGCTTGTGGACGTTTTTTCTGAGCTACATGGTGTCTGTGCCGCTGGGCATTGCCAAAGCGGTGCGGGCTGGCACGCGTTTTGACACACTCACCAGTTTGCTGGTGCTGGTGGGCTATGCCATTCCAGGCTTTGTACTGGGCGTGGCTTTGCTGGTGATTTTTGGTGGCCAGTTGCAATGGTTTCCGCTGCGCGGCCTGACCTCGTCCTACTGGGAGCAGCTGAGCTGGGGGGGCAAAGTGGTCGATTATTTGTGGCACATGGTTTTGCCCATCACAGCCAGCGTGCTGGGCTCGTTTGCAGTCATCACCATGCTGACCAAGAACGCATTTTTGGAAGAAATCCGCAAGCAATATGTGCTGACGGCCCGCGCCAAAGGCCTGAGCGAAAACCGGGTGCTGTACCGCCATGTCATGCGAAACGCCCTGATCCCGTTGGTCACGGGTTTTCCTGCGGCGTTCATCGGCGCTTTTTTCACAGGCTCGCTGCTGATCGAAACCTTGTTCTCCCTTGATGGGCTGGGCTTGCTCAGTTATGAGGCGGTGATCCGGCGGGATTACCCGGTGGTCTTGGGCACCTTGTATTTGTTCACCCTGATCGGGCTGGTCACCAAGCTGATCAGCGACCTGTGTTATCTGTGGGTGGACCCGCGTGTGAAGTTCGACAAATGACCGCAGCCAACACCACTGCATTCCCGCAGCAGATGTCGCCCTCGGCCCGGGCCTGGCAGCGTTTCAGGCGCAACCGCTTGGGCTTTGGCAGCCTGGTGCTGTTCGTGACGCTGTTTGTGCTCAGCCTGGGGGCCGAGTTTTTGTCCAACGACAAGCCCCTGGTGGTGCGTTTTGAGGGGCAGTGGTATTTCCCGGTGGTGCAAAACTTGCCCGAAAAAATCTTCGGTGGCGATTTCGAGACGCCAGCCGATTACCTGGACCCTTTCATCCGGCAGCAGCTGCACAAGGGTGGCAATTGGGCATTGCAAGCGCCCAATCCTTACCACCACAGCACGCTTGACTACTTTGCCCCCTTGCCCAACCCGGCGCCGCCCACTGCCCGCAACTGGTTGGGCACGGATGACCGGGGGCGTGATGTGCTGGCGCGGTTGATTTACGGCTTTCGGGTTTCGGTCTTGTTTGCTTTGGCTCTGACCCTGTTTGGCGTGTTCCTGGGTGTGCTGACGGGTGCGGTGCAGGGCTTTTTTGTGGGCAAGACGGATTTGGTGTTCCAGCGTTTCATTGAAGTCTGGAGCGCCATGCCTGAGCTGTATTTGCTGATCATTTTCTCAGCCGTGTTCGAGCCCAGTGTGGGCTTGCTGCTGTTGCTGCTCAGTCTGTTTGGCTGGATGGGTTTGTCTGACTATGTGCGGGCCGAGTTTTTGCGAAACCGCCAGCTGGACTACGTCAAGTCGGCGCGGGCGCTGGGCCTAGGCCATTGGCAGATCATGTGGCGGCATGTGCTGCCCAACAGCATGACCCCCGTGGTGACTTTCTTGCCATTTCGCATGAGCGGGGCGATTTTGGCCCTGACCTCTTTGGACTTTCTGGGTCTGGGCGTGCCGCCGGGCACACCGTCTTTGGGCGAGCTGCTGGCCCAGGGCAAAAACAACATCGACGCATGGTGGATCTCGATGTCCACTTTTGTGGTTTTGGTGGTCACCTTGCTGCTGTTGACCTTCATGGGCGACGCCTTGCGCGACGCGCTGGATCCCCGAAAGGTGGACGCATGAGCACGTCACAAGCTTTGCTGGAGCTCAAAGATCTGCGCATTGCCTTTGGAGGGCAAGCCGTTGTGCACGGCGTGAACCTGAGCATCCAAGCGGGTGAACGCGTGGCCGTGATCGAAGCCATGAAGATGGAA
>NZ_CALBEX010000565.1 GCF_937889215.1 uncultured Limnohabitans sp. | reverse complement strand
TCAAGGGTGTCCAGACAAAGTCGACGCCCTTGAGGTTGGTGTAGCCGTGGTGCACCACGTTGTGGCCGGTGTCCCACAAGCTGTAGGGCGTCAGCGATGGCAAAAAGGCGATCCGGCCCAGCACCTTGTTCAGTTCGCGGTGCGGCGTCAGGCTTTGGTGGCAGGCGTCGTGGCCGATGATGAACAGACGCCCGATGACGAACCCTGCGGCCAAGCCGCACAGCAGTTTGGCCCACACGGCGTCAAAGAAAAGCGTGCCGGTGATCAGGGCAAAGAACAAGGCGTAATCCATGACCAGCAGCACAAAAGCCAGCACCGTGGTTTGCTCGGACAAAGGCGTCAACCATTCGCGCAACACTTTACGGTGCGGCAAGGGCTGGTCCAGCGGGATGGGCTGTTCCGACGAGGGGGTGTTCAAGGCGGTCATGTGTCTGTCTCTCAATGTCAGTTCCGTCAAATTATAGTCGGCCAGTGTGACAACTCGGCTGACAAGGATCAATGGGGTTCAGATGTGAAGGTTTTTGGCCCATTTTTGGGGCCCACGCCCGCCATGACCATGCCGACCCGATGGGGCAACGAATGATGCGGTCATGTAACCGATTTCGTGTGAAAATTGAAACCAAATTACATGGAGATTCCCGAATGCCCCGTCGCGCTACCAAAATCGTTGCCACCTTAGGCCCTGCTTCCAGCGACCCAGCGCTGCTCGAAGCCATGATCCGTGCGGGGGTCAACGTGGTGCGCTTGAACTTCAGCCATGGCAAAGCGCAAGACCATGTGGACCGCGCCCGCTTGGTCCGCGAGGCCTCTCAACGCGCCGGCCGCGAAGTGGCCATCATGGCCGACTTGCAAGGCCCCAAAATCCGCGTCGGTAAATTTGCCGATGGCAAAGTGATGCTCGAGCCCGGCATGCCGTTTGTGCTTGACGCCTCCCGCACCGAGTTGGGCGACCTGCAAGGGGTGGGCTTGGACTACAAAGAGCTGCCCCGCGACGTCAAAGCAGGGGATGTGTTGCTGCTCAATGACGGCCTGATCGTTCTCACCGTGAACGCGGTCAAAGGCGAGCAGGTGCAGACCACCGTCAAGCTCGGTGGCGAGCTGTCGAACAACAAGGGCATCAACAAACAAGGTGGCGGCTTGACCGCCCCGGCCCTGACCGCCAAGGACATGGACGACATCAAAACCGCCATGAGCCTGCAGGCCGACTATGTGGCCGTGAGCTTTCCCAAAAACGCCACCGACATGGAAATGGCCCGCCAATTGTGCAATGTGGCCGGTGCCGAATACGGCCACAAACCGGGCCTGATCGCCAAGATCGAGCGCGCCGAAGCCATTCCACACCTGGAAGCCATCTTGCTGGCCAGCGACGGCATCATGGTCGCCCGGGGTGACCTGGCGGTTGAAGTGGGCAATGCCGCCGTGCCGGCCCTGCAAAAACGCATGATCAAATTGGCCAGATTGCACGACAAAGTCGTCATCACCGCCACCCAGATGATGGAGAGCATGATCACCAACCCGGTGCCCACCCGCGCCGAAGTGTCGGACGTGGCCAACGCTGTGCTGGACGGCACCGATGCGGTGATGCTCAGTGCCGAGACCGCTGCGGGCAAATACCCGCTGGAAACCGTGGAAGAAATGGCCAAAATTTGCGAAGCGGCAGAAAACGCAGAGGACACCTCGCTCGATGCCGACTTCAAAGGGCAGTTCAGCCGCATTGACCAGTCCATCGCGATGGGCGCTTTGTTCACCGCGCACCACTTGGGGGCCAAAGCCATTGTGGCCATGACCGAGTCCGGCTCCACCGCTTTGTGGATGAGCCGCCACCGGGTCCACATCCCGATCTACGCACTGACCACCAAACTGACTTCCCAGCGCAAGATGGCCTTGTTTCGCAACGTGCGCCCTTTGCTGATGGACACCAGCGCCGACCGTGACACGGCCCTGACCGAAGCCGAGGCGCACCTCAAAAAGCGGGGCATTGTGAGCACGGGCGATATTTATGCCATCACTTGTGGCGAACCCATGGGCTCACCAGGCGGCACCAACATGCTCAAGATTTGCCGCGTGGGCTGATGCCCGATCTGGCTGCGGCCGGACGCCGCAGCCCAGGCAGAGCAGGGTATTCAGTCTTGTGTCAGACCGAAGCCTATAAAATTCACCCCAGTTACAAGCCGGTTACAAGCCCGGCCCTGCCTGTTTTTATTCACTCACTGGGAAATCACCACCATGGCACTCGTTTCAATGCGCGAGCTGCTGGACCATGCGGCCCTCAACGGTTACGGCATTCCAGCTTTCAACGTCAACAACCTGGAGCAAGTCCAGGCCGTCATGATGGCCGCCGACGAAGTCGGTGCGCCGGTCATCTTGCAAGCCAGCGCCGGAGCCCGCAAATACGCGGGTGAGCCCTTCATCAAGCATTTGATTCAGGCCGCCACGGAGCAGTGGCCCCACATTCCTTTGGTGATGCACCAGGACCACGCCCAAAGCCCGGCCGTTTGCCAGGGTGCGATCAATCTCGGCTTCTCGTCGGTGATGATGGACGGTTCTTTGTTGGAAGACGGCAAAACGCCGGCCGACTTTGCTTACAACGTGGATGTGACCCGCCGCGTGGTGGACATGGCCCATTTGTTGGGCGTGTCGGTGGAAGGTGAATTGGGCTGCCTGGGCAACCTCGAAACCGGCGAAGCCGGTGAAGAAGATGGCATTGGTGCGGTGGGCAAACTGGACCACAGCCAGATGCTGACCGACCCCGAAGAAGCCGCGCAGTTTGTCAAAGCTACCGGGCTGGATGCCTTGGCCATCGCCATTGGCACCAGCCACGGTGCCTACAAGTTCAGCCGCAAGCCCACGGGCGACATTTTGGCCATCAGCCGCGTGAAAGAAATCCACGCCCGCATCCCCAACACCCATTTGGTGATGCACGGCTCCAGTAGCGTGCCGCAAGACCTGTTGGCCATGATCAACCAGTACGGCGGCCAGATGAAGGAAACCTACGGCGTGCCGGTGGAGGAAATCCAGGAAGCCATCAAGTTTGGTGTGCGCAAGATCAACATCGACACCGACATCCGTCTGGCGATGACCGCCGCTTGCCGCAAGTTTCTGTTTGAAAACCCCGACAAGTTCGACGCCCGTGAATGGCTCAAGCCCGCCCGCGAAGCGGCCAAGCAAATCTGCAAACAACGCTACCTGGAGTTCGGCTGCGAAGGCCAGGCCCCCAAGATCAAGGGCGACAACCTGCAGGTGGTGGCGGCCCGCTACGCCCGAGGTGAGTTGGCGCAAGTGGTGAACTGAGCCTGCGATAATCACACCGAATGGCCCGTTGACTGTTCAACGGGCCTTTTTCTTTTTAGCTTTGACTGTTTCGCCATGACCTCTGCGCTCCACACCTCGGCCTTGACCTCTTTGCCTTTGCTCGCGCGTGGCAAGGTGCGTGACAACTACGCGGTGGGCGATGACCGCATCTTGATGGTGGCGTCGGACCGCATCAGCGCATTTGACGTGATCATGGGCGAGCCGATTCCGGGCAAAGGCGTGTTGCTCACGCAAATGGCCTTGTTCTGGTTCGACAAGCTGGGCCCCAAGGGGCTGAACATCTGCCCGATCCACCTGACGGGCGAAGCCCCCGAGAGCGTGGTGAGCGCCGACGAAGTGCCGCAGGTCACTGGCCGCTCCATGTTGGTTAAGCGTTTGAAACCCATTCCGG
>NZ_CALBEX010000564.1 GCF_937889215.1 uncultured Limnohabitans sp. | reverse complement strand
GCGAAACTTCGGGCGCTTGTGTGCAGGCGCTGGGCATCGCACAGCTGCAAATCGGCCCGCAAATCGACCCGGGTGTGCCGTGGTGCCATGCGCCCTCTGAAAATGGCGGCGTGCACATCACGCTCAAGTCGGGCAACTTTGGCACCGAAGATTTTTTCAGCAAGGCGTTTGGGGTGCTGCAGTGAGCGTCTGGCCGCGCTGCACCAACACAACGTCGGACCTGAAGGCCCCGACCTACGGGGATGGTGGTTTGGCGCTGTCATCGGACCTGAAGGCGCCGACCTGCGGGGGGTGTGGGATTTTTGTAGGTCGGGCCTTCTGGTCCGACGCGATGTTTGCAAAACACCTTTCTACAATGCACCGATGACCATTGGAGCCTTCTTGTGACCGAATCCCAAGCCCGCGAAGAGATCTGCCGCGTTGGTCGCAGCCTGTTTGAGCGCGGCTACGTGCACGCCACGGCGGGCAACATCAGCGTGCGGCTCGATGATGGTTTTCTCATCACCCCCACCGATGCGTGCTTGGGCTTTCTGGATCCGGCCCGCCTGGCCAAACTCGACCCGCAAGGCCAACAACTCAGCGGCGACAAGGGCAGCAAAACCATCGCCTTGCACCGCCAGATTTACGCCGCCGCTTGCGAGAGCGATGCCAACACACGCTGCGTGATCCACACGCACAGCACACACTGCGTGGCGCTCAGCCTGAACGCCCATGGCCCTGAGTTGTTGACACCGATCACGCCTTATTTTGTGATGAAAGTCGGCCATGTGCCGCTGGTGCGTTACCACCGCCCCGGCAGCTCCGAAGCGGCCAACGAGGTGGCCGATGTGATTCGCCAACATGCCGCACGCGGCGCACCGATTCGCGCCGTGATGCTGCCGCGTTTGGGCCCCAATGTGTGGCACGGCACGCCTGCGGCGGCCATGGCCACGCTGGAAGAGCTGGAAGAAACCGCCCGCCTGATGGTGCTGGCCCCCGACACCCCCGCCTTGCTGGCGTCCGAGTTGGATGAATTGCGCCAGACCTTTGGTGCTCGCTGGTGACGGCCTATGCTGGCCTGTGTTGACCACTTCTGGCCCCAAAGCTCTAACGCC
>NZ_CALBEX010000563.1 GCF_937889215.1 uncultured Limnohabitans sp. | reverse complement strand
CGCGCATGCGCACGCTGGGCAGCTCTAGCGTGAGGCGGTCGCGCAAGCGGCTGTATTTGCGCATCGGAAAGCGGTGGCCTTCGGGCAAGGGCAGAACAAAGTGGTCGGCGTAGTAAGCGTGCATGTTTTGATTTTGAGCAAAGTGATTCTAGAAAATCCTCTCTAATCTGAGCCTGGTGTGGGCATATGCTCTTGCAATACCGATTACAAACCCTAAAATTCAACCCATGCTGCACTGCAACAAAGTTGTACGGCCTCGGCCAGTTACGGCGCAGTCTTCTTGAAATCAAACCTTTATCTGGAGCCCCTCATGATGACACCCGAACAAATCGTCGCCTCGCAAAAAGCCAATGTGGAAACCCTGTTTGGCCTGACCGCCAAAGCCTTCGAAGGCGTTGAAAAAATGGTCGAACTGAACCTGAGCGTGGCCAAGGCCGCCTTGGACGAGTCGGCCAACAACACCCAAGCCGCCCTGAGCGTGAAAGACGCCCAAGAACTGCTGGCCATGCAAGCCAACTTGTTCCAGCCTTTGGCTGAAAAAACCGCCGCCTACGGCCGCCACCTGTACGACATCGCTTCGGGCACCAGCAGCGAGTTCACCAAGGCTTTCGAAGCCCAAAGCGCCGCAGCGCAAAAACAAATCACCACTTTGGTGGACAGCGCTGCGCAAAACGCACCCGCTGGCTCCGAGCAAGCTGTGGCCATGATGAAGGGCGCCGTGACCGCCGCCACCAGCGCTTTCGAGTCTGTGCAAAAAGCCGTCAAACAAGCCACCGACTTGGCCGAATCCAATTTGGCTGCGGTGAGCCCATCGGCTGCACCCAAGGCGGCCAAAAAGAAGTGATTTTCCAAACGGGCCGTTTTTGTAAGGAACGGTCCGTTGCATTGCCAGTTGTCTCCTCGGATCTCTTTGCATTTCATCTGGGAAACAGGGATCCCTTCAAGGGCTGATCGCAAGATCAGCCCTTTTTTTATGGGGGCTGGCCCATCAGCGCCCCGCCTCGAAAGCCGCCAAGCGGGCTTTGAGTCCGGGAAGCGCTGCA
>NZ_CALBEX010000562.1 GCF_937889215.1 uncultured Limnohabitans sp. | reverse complement strand
TGAACTGGGCGCGGACATTCGCTGGCAGCACACGGTCACCGCAGTGGAGCGCCACGATGGCCACGCCACTTTGACGGTGGAAACACCCGAAGGCACGTTCGACATCGAAGCCGACTGGCTGGTGGTGGCCGATGGCGCACGCAGCCCGATCCGCCGCCATCTGGGCCTGGACATCGAAGGCCGCGTGTTCCAGGACCGCTTTTTGATCGCCGACGTGATCATGAAGGCCGACTACCCCGCAGAGCGCTGGTTCTGGTTTGACCCGCCCTTTCACCCGAACCAAAGCGTGTTGCTGCACAAGCAAAGCAACAACGTCTGGCGCATCGATTTTCAGCTCGGCTGGGACGCCGACCCTGAAGAAGAAAAGAAGCCCGAAAAAGTCATACCGCGCCTGAAAGCCATGCTGGGCGATGACCGCCCATTTGAGCTGGAGTGGGTCAGCATCTACACCTTCCAGTGCCGCCGCATGACGGACTTTCGCCACGGTCGCGTGCTGTTTGCAGGCGACGCAGCGCACCAGGTCTCGCCCTTTGGCGCACGCGGAGCCAACTCAGGTTTTCAGGACGCAGACGATTTGATGTGGAAACTGGGCTTGGTCATCAAGGGCCAGGCCAGCGAGAAGTTGCTCGACACCTACGCGATGGACCGCGAATTTGCCGCCGACGAAAACATCATGAATTCGACACGCTCGACCGACTTCATCACGCCCAAGAGCCGCACCAGCAAAACCTTTCGCAACCAAGTGTTGGCGTTGGCCAAGCACCACCCGTTTGCGCGCAAGCTGGTCAATTCGGGCCGGTTGTCCATGCCATCTTTCCTGACCGACTCGGTGCTCAACACGCCCGATGCCGAGGTGTTTGACGGCAACATGGTGCCCGGCGCACCGATGGACGATGCGCCTGTGCAGATGAATGGCCAAGACGCCTGGCTGCTCGACCAAGTGGGCAAAGGCTTTCAGCTCATGCTGTTTGTGGATGCCGCACCCGATGCCCCAACGCTGGCCACGCTGCAAGCCCTGAAACGAGGCGCAGTGCCGTTGGACAGCCTGATCGTTTCTCGCCAGGCCCTGCAAGTGCCCGGCTTCCAAGTGTTGGTGGACGCGCAAGGCTTGATGGCCAAGCGCTACGACGCCCAGCCTGGCACCACCTATTTGCTGCGCCCCGACCAGCATGTGCTGGCCCGATGGCGCAGCCTGGACAGCGCCTGGCTGCAAACGGCCATGGCCCGTGCCTTGGGGCAAGTGGGCGAACACGCCTGAACCGAAGTGAGAGCCGATATGCCCACCGACACACCCACAGCCCTGAACACCGCGCCCAATTTTCATGAAGCTGGACGCCGCTTCTTCCGCGACTTTTCGCCCGGCGACGAGTTTTATGAACACCTGATCGACGCGCACAACGACCTGAGCGACGAACAAAGCGAGGCGCTCAATGCCCGCCTGATCTTGCTGCTGGCCAACCACATTGGCGACTTGCGCGTGCTGCGCGAGGCACTGCAGGCCGCCCGCCAAACCGACTGAGCCCCCTTGGAGAACCTCATGAAAATCGACCGCATCCACCACGCCGCCTACCGCTGCAAAGACGCCAAAGCCACCGTCGAGTGGTACGTGAAAAACCTGAACATGGACTTCGTGCTGGCCATCGCCGAAGACCTGGTGCCTTCGACCAAAGCCCCCGACCCCTACATGCATGTGTTTCTGGATGCAGGCGGTGGCAACGTGCTGGCCTTCTTTGAGCTGCCCAACTCACCCGAGATGGGCCGCGACGAAAACACCCCGGCTTGGGTGCAGCACATCGCCTTCAAGGTCGACAGCTTGGAAGCCCTGGAGGCGGCCAAAGCCCGGCTAGAGGCCAACGGCGTAGACGTGCTGGGCCCGACCAACCACACCATCTTCAAGAGCATTTACTTCTTTGACCCCAACGGCCACCGCCTGGAACTGGCCGCCGACGTGGGCACGCCCGAGATGTACGCCAAGCTCGATGCGTGCAAATGGGACATGCTCAATGAATGGGCCCAAACCAAACGCGCCCCCAAACACGCGGCTTGGATGCACGAGAGCACCTTGCCAAGCTGAACGGGCTCAACGCCCCCGATTGCGGCGCAAGCCCCACTGTGCTGCGGCCCCGACCAGCGAGAAGCCCAGCATCATCCAACCCAAGTTCACCGCGCCGTGGTGCGGCACCAATCCCACCAAATAGCCGCCTGTGGCCCCGGTCAGTTGCTGCATCAGGCCCGCCACGGCAGCGGCCGAGCCGGCCAACGCCGGCAGCACGCCCACCGTGCCTGCCAGCGCAGGCGGGTTGATGAAGCCGTGCCCCAGGCCCAACAAAAGCAGCGGCAAGGCCACGGCCAACGCCGTCTGCACACCCCCCAGACCCAGCGCCAGCATCACCACCAAACCGCCCACCGCCAGCGCCTGGCCCCAGGCCATGACGCGCGATTCCCCCACCCGTTGGATCAATCGAGAGGTCATGAAGTTGCCCAAGATATAGGACACAGGCACGGCCATGATGAACCAGCCAATGCCGTCCGGCCCGATGCCGTAGCCCTTGAGCACGATGGGTGCGCCCGCAAGGAAAGCGTAAAACGTGGCGGTGGTCACGGCGAGGATGACGACGTAGAGCACAAAGCGTGGCTCACGCAGCAGACGGGCGTAAGCACTGAGCATGCCTCGCAACCAGTGGCCAGCCGCAGGCGCGGGTGGTGCCACACGCGGCAAGCCCCACCACGCCGCCACCAAGAGCAGCACCGCCAACACAGCCAGCAACACAAAGTTGGTTTGCCAGCCAAAGCGCACATGGATCTGCCCGCCGATCAGCGTGGCCAGCGGCGGGCACATGCCCAGCGCCATGCCGATGTAGGCCATGACCCGGGTGCGCTGCGGCCCGGTGAACAGGTCTTGCACCATGGAGCGGCTGACCACCATGCTGGCGGCACTGCCTGCGCCTTGCAGCACACGGGCGGCGGTGAGCGTGGCGATGTCGGTGGCCAGCGCGGCCATAACCGATGCCAGCCCCGCCACCACCAGGCCCAGCATCAAGATAGGTTTGCGCCCATGCCGGTCGGACAGCGGCCCGTACACCAGCTGCAAGGCACCGTAGGCGACCACGTAGCCGCTGAACGTCAACTGCACATCGGCTTGGTGGGTGCTGAAGATGGCCCCCCACTCCTGCATGGACGGCAAACACAGCGTCATGGCCAAGAGGCCAAACGAGATTTGCGCCAATACGTTGGCAATCAGCCAGGGGCTGTGGGCGACCGTACCTTGCGGAATGGGCTTGCTGACCATGTCAGCCACGCTGCAATTTGTAGACCGCTGTGCCCGCCATCATGTTGGGCCACAGGCGCACTTCCTGGCCCTGCTGCAGGCCAAAGGCGTCCATGATGCGCAACTGGTTTTTGCGGGCCAGGTCGCCAAAGTCGGCGTAGGTGCCCACACGGATGTTGGGTGTGTCGTACCACTGGTAAGGCAGGCGCTTGGTCACCGGCATGCGTCCACGCAACACGCTCAGGCGGTTGAACCAATGCGCAAAATTAGGGAAGGCCAAAATGCCCACGCGGCCCACGCGCACCGTCTCGCGCAGCATGGTCTCGGCGTTGCGCAGGTGTTGCAGCGTGTCAATTTGCAGCACCACGTCAAACGATTGGTCCCCGAACAGGCTCAGGCCTTCGTCCAGGTTCAGCTGCAGCACGTTCACACCGCGTTCCACGCAGGCGTGCACATTGGTGTCATCCAGCTCCACGCCGTAACCTGAACAGCCCTTGTGCTGTTGCAGATAGGCCAGCAAGGCGCCATCGCCACAACCCAAGTCCAGCACGCGGGAACCTTGGGGTACCAGGCGTGCTATGGCTTGCATGATCAGGGGGTCGCTCATGCAGCACCTCCTTCGTTCAAAGTCTTCGCCATGTTGTCAAAGTAAGAACGCACCACGTTCAAATAGCGCGCATCGTTGAGCAAGAAGGCATCGTGACCGTGCGGTGCGTCGATTTCGGCGTAGCTCACGTCGCGGTGGTTGTCCAGCAGGGCCTTGACCATCTCGCGGCTGCGGCTCGGCGAAAAGCGCCAATCGGTGGAAAAGCTGACCAGCAAGAATTTGCAAGTGGCGCGGGCCAACGCCTTAGACAGGTCGCCGCCATAAGCGCGCGCCGGGTCGAAGTAATCGAGCGCCCGGGTGATCAGCAAATAGGTGTTGGCGTCAAAGTACTCGCTAAACTTGTCGCCCTGGTAGCGCAAATAGCTCTCGATCTGGAACTCCACATCTTGTGTGGAGTATTTGTAGCCGGTGGCGTTGTTCGTCACGGCCTCGCGCAGCTCGCGGCCAAACTTTTCGTTCATCACGTCGTCACTCAGGTACGTGATGTGGCCGATCATGCGGGCGATGCGCAGGCCGCGCTTGGGCACCACACCTTGTGCGACAAAGTGCCCGTCATGGAAGTCCGGGTCGGTCACGATGGCGCGGCGGGCCACTTCGTTGAAGGCGATGTTTTCGGCGTTCAGGTTCGGCGCACTGGCCACCACCACCGCGTGCTTCACACGCTCGGGGTATTGCAGCGTCCAAGAGAGCGCCTGCATGCCACCCAGGCTCCCGCCCATCACGGCGGCCAGTTGTTCGATGCCCAGAGCGTCGAGCAAGCGGGCTTGCGCGTTGACCCAGTCTTCCACCGTGACCACCGGAAAGTCCGCGCCATACACGCGCCCGGTGTCGGGGTTCACATGCATGGGGCCGGTCGAGCCAAAGCACGAGCCCAGGTTGTTCACGCCGATGACAAAAAAGCGGTCGGTGTCGAGCGACTTGCCGGGGCCGATCATGTTGTCCCACCAGCCCAAGTTTTTGGGCTCATCGGCGTACACGCCCGCCGCATGGTGCGAGGCGTTCAAAGCATGGCAAACCAGCACAGCGTTGGATTTGTCGGCGTTGAGCGTGCCGTAGGTTTCGTAGCTCAGGGAATAACCACGGATGGACGCGCCGCTTTGCAAAGGCAAGGCGGCTTCAAAGCTCATCGACTGTGGC
>NZ_CALBEX010000561.1 GCF_937889215.1 uncultured Limnohabitans sp. | reverse complement strand
AGGGCGTGGCCATTGTGTACCCGCACACCAGCAATTGGGATTTCCCAATCGGCATGCTGGCCAAATGGGCGATGGGCATTCCGGCGCACTTCTGGGGCAAGGATTCCTTGTTCAAGATCCCAGTGTTGGGCACCTGGATGCGTTGGGTAGGCGGCATTCCTATAAACCGCAGCTCCTCCCGTGGTGTGGTGGGCCAAATGGTGCACGTTTTTGAGCAGCACAAACAAGCAGACCAGCTGCTTTGGTTGGGTTTGGCCCCGGAAGGTACACGCAGCCACACCCCCGGCTGGCGCAGTGGTTTTTACCAATTGGCGGTTGGCGCGGACGTGCCTTTGGCATTGGTCAAGCTCGACTGGGGGCGGCGGCGCTTCAGCGTGGTGGATTTTTATCAACTGACCGGGCAAGTGGCGCAAGATTACGCCCACATGGCCCAGGTTTTTGAAGGTGTTCAAGGCTTTCATGCCCACCAGATGGCGCCGATCACGCCTTGGAGCCCAGCCATGCCCGCATCCTCAACACCGCCTCAAGATGCGAGGTCAACCTCGCCCCATGCTTGAGCCCTTTCACCGTCAGCACCCTTATTCCATGAGCACAACTTTTGACATCGATGCGGTTAAAAACTATCTGTTGAGCCTGCAGTCCCGCATCACCGGGGCTTTGACCGAGTTGGATGGCACCCCTTTTCTGTCCGACGCCTGGGAAAAAGGACCAGGAGAAAAACTCCAAGGCCGTGGCATCACCCAGATTCTGGAGGGGGGGCCGGTCTTTGAGCGAGCTGGTTGTGGCTTTTCGCACGTCACAGGGCCGCAGTTGCCACCTTCGGCCACGCAGCACCGCCCCGAGCTGTCGGGGTCGGCTTTTGAAGCCATGGGCATGTCCCTGGTGTTTCACCCGCGCAACCCGTATGTACCTACGGTGCACATGAACGTGCGCATGATCGCCGCCAAGCCCGAGGGCAGGGCGCCCGTGGCCTGGTTTGGTGGCGGCATGGACCTCACACCCTATTACGGCTTTGACGAAGACGCGGTGCATTTCCACCAGACTTGCAAGGATGCCCTGACCCCATTTGGTGAGGGGCTGCACCCGCGCTTCAAGACATGGTGTGACGACTATTTCTGCAACAAGCACCGCCACGAGCAGCGCGGTGTGGGGGGTATTTTCTTTGACGACTTTTCTGAATTGGGCATGGACCAAAGCTTTGCCATGATGCAAAGCGTGGGGGATGCGCTGCTGACGGCCTACATGCCGATCGTGCTGCGCCGTCAGGACACCGCCTATGGTGAGCGCGAGCGCGACTTTCAGCTCTACCGCCGCGGTCGCTATGTCGAGTTCAACTTGGTCTGGGACCGGGGCACGCATTTCGGCTTGCAATCGGGCGGGCGCACCGAGTCGATCTTGCTGTCTATGCCGCCCGAGGTGCGCTGGTCTTACCAAAGGCAAGACGCGCCCGGCTCTGCGGAGGCACAACTGCTCAGCCATTTTCTGGTGCCCAAGGATTGGGTTTGAGCCTGGCGTCTGCCATGTCCAACGCAACGCCCTGTGTGCAGCGCTTGGGTATTTTTGGAGGCGCATTTGACCCCCCACACATGGCCCATGTGGCTTTGGTCGAAGCCGCCACGGCCCAGCTGCAACTCGATCAGGTGCAAGTCTTGCCTACTGGCCAGGCCTGGCACAAACCGCGTGACTTGAGCCCAGCCGCACACCGGCTCGCCATGACCCGCCTGGCCTATGGGCATTTGCCGCAGGTGGTTGTGGACGACCGTGAAATGCGCCGCACCGGCCCCAGCTACACGGTGGACACGCTGCGCGAATTGGCGGCCAAATACCCGCAGGCGCAGCTGTATTTGTTGCTCGGTGATGACCAGCGGCGGTCCCTGTCATCTTGGCACCAAATCGGTGAAATCGGGCGCATCGCTATAATCTGCGCCGCAAGCCGTGATCTGTCCGTGCGGGCGTGGAACGAGGACTTGCGCGCCCCCGCTTCACCCCCACCCATTTCTGACACGCTGCAAGCGCGCATTCGGTCTCTGGACATGCCGCTGATGCCTCACAGTGCCACGGACATCCGTGTGCTGGCGGCCGCAGAGCAGGCCCTGACCGGTCTGGTACCCCCCGCTGTTGAGCGCTACATTCACGAACACCACCTTTACAGGCCCCATTGATGACCGAAAACGCAGCCAAAAAAGACATTCGAAAACTCCAGCGAACCATTGTGGACGCGCTCGAGGACGTCAAGGCCCAAGAGATCCAGGTGTTTGACACCGAGCACCTTTCCTCCTTGTTTGAGCGGGTCATCATTGCCTCGGGTACTTCTAACCGCCAGACCAAAGCCTTGGCCGCCAGCGTGCGTGACAAAGTACGCAACGCCGGCTTTGGCAAACCCCGCATTGAGGGCGAAGACAATGGCGAGTGGATCATTGTCGATTGCGGCCCAGCCGTGGTGCACGTCATGCAGCCCACCATCCGCACTTATTACAACCTGGAAGAAATCTGGGGTGGAACACCGGTGCGTTTGAAGTTTGGCGCACCCAAGCCCGAGGCGACGGCCGAGGTCAAAGGCCACATCAAGAATTCCGTGGCCAAAAAAGCCGCCAGCAAAACCTCCAGCGCCAAGCCTGCTGCCAAAACCAAGCCCGCCCTGAAGGCCCCGGCCAAAACCAGCAAGCCTGCCGCCAAAGCGGCACCAAAATCATCACCAAAACCAGCGGCTAAAACGGCGTCCAAGACCACTGCCAAATCGGTTGTCAAAACAGCGGCCAAGCCGGCGTCCAAAACGGCTGCCAAGACCGCCGTCAAGTCCGTGGGCAAACCCAGCAGTCCCACCAGCAAACCCACCCTGAAAACAGTGGGCAAGCCTACGGCCAAGTCTGCCAAGCCTGCTGCCAAAAAAGCACCGGCCCGCAAGCCGGTGCAAGCGGCCAGCCGACGCAAAGCCGATTGACCTTGCATGAAGCTGCTGATCGTGGCGGTTGGTCTGCGCGTGCCAGACTGGGCGCAGACCGCTTGGGACGATTACGCCAAACGCTTCCCGCCTGAGCTCAAGGTCGAGCTCAAGGCGGTGAAAACAGAGCCTCGTGGCTCCAAAACGCTGCCCAACCTTTACGCGGCCGAGCGCCAGCGCATCGAAGCGGCCATTCCCCGTGGCACCCGCATCGTGGTGCTCGACGAGCGCGGGACCTCTTTGACGACTCAGGCCTTGGCCACCCGCCTGACCAACTGGCAGTTGGGCGGCGACGATGTGGCTTTGGTGATTGGCGGTCCTGATGGGCTGGAACCCGAATTCCGTCAAACGGCACACGAACGCATCCGCCTGTCTGACCTGACCTTGCCCCACGCCATGGCCCGGGTGCTGTTGATCGAGCAGCTCTACCGCGCCTGGTCCATCAACGCCAATCACCCTTACCACCGCGAATGAGCGACTTCATTTACCTCGCCTCTCAAAGCCCCCGGCGCAGCCAATTGCTGGACCAAATCGGTGTGGTCCACCGGCTGCTGCTGGCCGGTCCCGATGAAGACGCCGAATCCTTAGAGGATGTGCACGGGGCAGAAGCGCCAGCGCGTTATGTGGCGCGGGTCACAGGCCTCAAACTTGATGCCGCCGTGCAGCGCTTGAAACGCCAGGGCTTGCCCGCCGCTCCGGTGCTGTGCGCCGACACCACCGTCTGTCTGGGCCGTGACATCTTGGGCAAACCGGCTGACCCCGCCGATGCCTTGCGCATGCTCAAGCGGCTGTCAGGACAGTCGCACCGGGTTTTGACCGCAGTGGCCATTCAAAAAGGCCGCCAGCGCGTTTGCGCGGTGTCCGAATCTTGGGTGCGCTTTGCCCCCATGACGACTGCGCAAATCAAAGCCTATGTGGCTACGGGTGAGCCCATGGGCAAGGCTGGCGCTTATGGGGTGCAGGGCAGGGCAGCGGCCCATATTGAACAGATCAAAGGCACTTATTCAGGCATCATGGGTCTGCCGCTCTTTGAGACCGCAGCCTTGCTGCGCGCATGCGGCGTGCGCTGTTGAGCAATCCTCTGCTACCCAGTGCCGACGACTATTGGCCGTTTCTCGCTTGCTTTTCACTTTCCCCCATCTGATGCCCTCCATGCAACAAGATATTTTGGTCAATTGGTCTCCCCAGGAAACCCGGGTCGCGGTGGTGGAGTTTGGCGCAGTGCAAGAGTTGCACGTCGAGCGCACGCTCGAGCGCGGTCTGGTGGGCAATGTTTATTTGGGCAAAGTCTCTCGGGTGTTGCCCGGCATGCAATCGGCGTTCATCGACATTGGCTTGGACAAGGCGGCCTTTTTGCATGTGGCCGATGTGTGGCAAAAGCACGCCGAAGGCGAGGCCGCAGCCGCCCGCACGGGCCAGCCGCTGGTGCCGATTGAAAAACAGGTGTTCGAGGGCCGCGCCATCATGGTGCAAGTCATCAAGGACCCCATGGGCACCAAGGGTGCACGCCTGTCTACGCAAATCAGCATTGCCGGCCGGCATCTGGTGTTCTTGCCCCAAGACGACCACATTGGCGTGTCGCAAAAAATCCCTTCAGACCAGCGCGATGCGCTGCGCCAAAGGGTGCAAGCCTTGGTCGGCACGGCCGGGGGCGGCTTTATTTTGCGCACCAATGCCGAAGATTCGAGCGACGAAGAATTGCAAGAAGACATTGCCTACCTGCGCAAGACCTGGGCCCGCATCAAAGAAGCCTCCTTGCGGCTGCCGCCCACCTCGATCCTGCATCAGGACTTGACGCTGTTGCAACGCGTGTTGCGCGACCTGGTGGGGGAGGCCACACAAAGCATTCGCATTGACTCGCAAGAGCAGTTTGCCAAGCTGCAGAACTTTGGTCTGGAGTTCATGCCCAAAGCGGCCGAGCGCCTGCAGCTGTACAAAGGTGAGCGCCCGATTTTTGACCTGTACGCCATTGACGAGGAGATCGCCAAGGCCTTGGGCCGGCGGGTGGACCTCAAGTCGGGGGGGTACCTGATCATTGACCAAACCGAGGCCTTGACCACGGTGGACGTGAACACAGGTGGTTATGTCGGAGCGCGTAATTTTGAGGACACGATTTTCAAGACGAACTTGGAGGCGGCCCAGGCCATTGCGCGGCAACTGCGCCTGCGCAACTTGGGCGGCATCATCATTGCCGACTTCATCGACATGGCGCGTGCCGAGCACCAGGATGCGGTGCTGGGCGAGTTCCGCAAACAACTCGCGCGCGACCGCGTCAAGACCATGGCTGGGGGATTTTCGTCGCTGGGCTTGCTGGAGATGACACGCAAGCGCACCCGCGAATCTTTGGCCCACATGCTGTGCGAACCTTGCCCGAGTTGCCAGGGTAAGGGCATTGTCAAGACGCCGCGCTCGGTGGTCTACGACATATTGCGCGAGATCCTGCGCGAAGCGCGTCAGTTCAACCCACGCGAGTTCCGCATCGTGGCCACTTCGGCCGTGATCGATTTGCTGTTGGACGAAGAAAGCCAGCACTTGGCGGGTTTATCGGACTTCATTGCCAAACCCATTTCACTGCAAGTCGAGGCCAGTTTGGGGCCTGAGCAATACGACATCGTGCTGCTCTGAGGCCTCTCAGGCCTTCAGCTCAGGTGCCCATTCACCACGATGGTGCAGTCGCGCATAAGCGCCACCGCGTGCCAGCAACTCGGCGGGCGCGCCTTGCTCGACGATGTGGCCACGCTCCATCACGATAA
>NZ_CALBEX010000560.1 GCF_937889215.1 uncultured Limnohabitans sp. | reverse complement strand
GCGTGATCACGCGTGTCTTGCCCGAACCGGCCCCGGCCAGCACCAAGCAGGGGCCAGAAACGTAGTTCACGGCTTCGAGTTGGGCGTGGTTGAGTCCGGCTGACATGGGGAGATGGAGAGGGAGGGCAAAGCGAGCCATCATAGCGGCCCCGGACTCGCCCGGATTCTGAGGGAGATGCGGGCGTCCAAAGCGCCCTGGCGTGCGTGGGCGCTGTCAGCGGCGCGACTGTGGCTGCATTCAGGGTCTACTGGTTTACCCCGACAATCGGCGAATGTTGGAAATTTTGCGCGTCACCTTCCCCTTCTTCGCTTTGGTGCTGTGCGGCTATGCGGCCGCCCGGTGGCGATTTTTGCCTTTGGAGGCCATTTCCGGTTTGAACGGCTTCGTGTTGTTTTTTGCCTTGCCGTGCATGCTGTTTCGCTTTGGGGCAGACACGCCCATCGCCCAGTTGCTCGATGCGGGGGTGTTCTTCACTTATTTGTTTTGCGCTTTGGTGATCGTGGCGGTCAGTATCGCCATCAGCCTGAACGGCCGCATTCGCTGGAACGATGCTTCTTTGGGCGCGCTGGTGGCCGCTTTTCCCAACACGGGCTTCATGGGCGTGCCTTTGTTGGTGGCCTTGCTCGGCGCGCAGGCGGTGGGCCCTGCCATCGTCACCATCGTGGTCGACTTGGTGGTCACGTCCTCGCTTTGCGTGGCTTTGTCGCGGATGGACGCGGCCGGGCAGCATGGCGCGGCGGTGGCCGCCCGCAAGGCGCTGGCTGGGGTGGTGCGCAACCCCATGCCCTGGGCCATCAGCCTGGGGGCGGCTTTTTCGTTTTGGAACCTGGAGTTGATTGGTCCTGTCCAAAAAACCGTGGCTTTGCTGGCCGACGCGGCCTCACCCGTGGCTTTGTTCACCATTGGTGCGGTTTTGGCCCGCTCTCAATTGCTGGCGCACGAGCGCCCCGATGGCCCCTTGCGCATGGCCGATTACTTGCCGATTGCCTTGATCAAGCTGGTGCTGCACCCGGTGTTGGTTTTATTGGTGGGCGTGACGGCCATCCAGTGGGGCGCGCCGATCGACCCATTTGCCTTGCAGGTGATGGTTTTGGTGGCCGCTTTGCCCAGCGCCAGCAATGTGTCGCTGCTGGCCGAGCGTTTGGGGGCCGACAATGGCCGCATCGCACGCATCATTTTGGTGACTACAGCGGCTGCTTTTTTGACTTTTTCTGGCGCGGTGGCTTTTTTCAAAGTCTGAAAGTGAAATGCGGGGGCGCCGCATCTCTCAAATCGCCTGCGGGTCCACGTCCACCAGCCAGCGGATCAAGCCTTTGTGTTCGGGCCGGCTGCGCACTTGGTGCAGCACGCCATGCAAGTGCCACAGTACTTTTTGCAAGGCCATGCGGCTGGTGCTCTCCAGCAACATTTGGGCGCGTTCCACATCGGCCACGCGCTGCATGCTCATGGGCACGGCGGGGTACACATTCACTTGAGGCACCAAATCCGCAGTGGACGGGTCGGCGCTCAGCTGGG
>NZ_CALBEX010000559.1 GCF_937889215.1 uncultured Limnohabitans sp. | reverse complement strand
GGGGGGCGGTGGTGGGGGGGGGGGTGAGGAGGGGGGGATTTCCTGGACAATGCCTGCGGGGGCGATGCCTGCATTGTCGCCGCCCCCGGGGCACCCCATCACCTTGCCCGCCAAATATCTTGCCGGCACTTGAATGTGACAGTCCCCGCAGCCAAGTTGTGGCAGCATAAAACCTTTCTTGAAACTTCGTTTGATCACCCCCGCAGGAGCCCGGACCATGCCCACACCCCCCACCCTGAGCGGCCATGTGTCGTTTGGCCTGCAAGGCCGTGTGGTGATCGTCACCGGGGCGGCCAATGGCATTGGCGAGGCCTGCGCCCGCCGCTTTGCCGCCGAAGCCGCCCATGTGGTGCTGTCCGACGTGAACAGTGAGCGCGGCAGCGCCGTGGCCGCCGAGTTGCGCAGCCAAGGCCACAGCGCAGGCTTCATGGCCTGCGACGTCTCGCGCAAAGCCGATGTGGACGCGCTGGTCGACCATGCGATGCAGGCCTTTGGCCGCATCGACGTGCTGGTCAACAACGCGGGTATTTTTAAGGCAGCCGATTTTCTGGACGTGACCGAAGAAGACTTTGATGCCGTGATCAACGTGAACATCAAGGGCTCGTTTTTGATGGGCCAGGCCGCTGCCCGCGCCATGAAAAGCACAGGGGGTGGTTCGATTGTCAACATGAGTTCAGTCAACGCGGTACTGGCCATCCCCAACATCGCCAGCTACAACGTGAGCAAAGGCGGCATCAACCAGCTCACACGGGCCATGGCCTTGGCGCTGGCCGACTTCGGCATCCGCGTGAACGCGGTGGCACCCGGCACCATTGCCACCGAACTGGCCCGCCAAGCGGTGCTGACCAGCGAGGCGGCTGAAAAGAAAATCATGATGCGCACGCCCATGAAACGCCTGGGCGAGCCCGGCGAAGTGGCCAAAGTGGTGGCCTTTTTGGCCAGCGATGCGGCCAGCTACATCACGGGTGAAATCGTCACGGTGGATGGCGGGCGCATGGCGCTCAACTACACCGTGCCTGTTTGAAAAAAGTTTAAAAAAAGATTGAGAGAATCCACTTTGATGAGCACCACGACCGACACACGCCCCAACGATTTAGAGGCTTGGCTGGCCCAAGAAAGCGCCGTGTGCCTTCGCATCGATGCCGGCGCAGGCCCTGGCGTCGCCCGCCCCGACCAAGTGGCGGGCAAAACCGGCTTGCAAGTCATGCAAGCTTTGCTGTCGGGCGAATTGCCTTATGCGCACATGGCCAAAACCCTGGACTTCATGCTGATGGAAGTGGGGCCGGGCCTGGCCATTTTTCAGGGCACACCCGG
>NZ_CALBEX010000558.1 GCF_937889215.1 uncultured Limnohabitans sp. | reverse complement strand
GTGTCGCTGCCTGCGCGGTAAATGGTTTGCTTGATGGCCAGCACGTTGGGGCCCAGCACCGCTTCTCGTAAAAAGGCCAGCACGCCATCGAAACTCTCAAAGGGTTGGTGAATCACCACATCCCCCTGCTTGAGCCGCGCAAACACCGAGCCATGCAATGGCAATTGCATGGGAAAGCTGGCTTTGAAAGGCGGAAACAGCAAGTCCGGTGCAGGCACCAGATCGATCAGCTGCATCAGTCGCACCAGGTTGACGGGGCCATTCACGCGGAACACCGCCGCTTCGGGCAAGCTGAATTCCTTGCGCAAAAATTCGACCAAACGGGGCGCGCAGCTCGACGAGACCTCCAGGCGAACCGCCTGGCCATAGTGACGGTGCTGCAGCCCTTGGCGCAAAGCCATGCGCAAGTTGGCGATCTCGTCTTCGTCCACTGCCAGATCCGAGTGGCGGGTGACCCTGAACTGAGAAAACTGCCCAACTTCACGCCCCGGAAACAACTCGGCAAGGTGGGCACGGATCACGCTCGACAAAAGCACGAAGGCCTTGCTGCCCTCACACACCCGATCTGGCAAGGCAATCACCCGCGGCAAGACACGCGGCACCTTGACGATGGCGATTTCGTTGGCGCGACCAAACGCGTCCTTGCCTGACAACTGAACAATGAAATTGAGCGATTTGTTGGCCACTTGCGGAAAGGGGTGCGCCGGATCCAAACCCACGGGCACCAGCAGGGGCTGCACCTCGCGCTGAAAGTAGCTGCGCACCCAGCGCCGCTGTTCGGCATTGCGGTCGTTGTGCGACAACAAGCGGTAGCCTTGGCGCTGCAAGGCGGGTAGCAAGTCCTCGTTGTACAAAGCGTACTGCCGATTCACCATGGCATTGGTTTTGTTGGCAATGGCCACCAAGCTTTCGTTGGTGTACTGGCCCGTCTTGAGCTTTTGCAAGCTGCCCATCACATGCGGCTCGGCCCGCACCTCAAAGAACTCGTCCAGATTAGAGGAAACGATGCACAGGTAGCGCAGGCGTTCGAGCGCGGGCACCTCGGAGCGGTGCGCCCAATCGAGCACACGCTCATTGAAAGCCAAGATGCTCAGGTCTCGGTCCAAAAACTCCGGTGGCAACGCTGACGAAGTGATCTGTGAAATTGGATGGGCCATGGCATAACGTCGATGAGTTCAAATCATCTTATAAAGCCATTAAGACATTTTGATGACAGCGCCGTGAAATTCCTTGACTTATTTGCCCTCACCTTTGATCGACATCAAGTAAGACTTGAACAGCGCCACCGTGTGGGGCCAGCCAAAGGCTTCGGCCCTGTGCCTTGCCGCATGGCGTGGCACCTGCAACGCCAGGGCTGTGGCCTTCGCCAAATCCTCGTCAAGCACCCCCCCCCCAAGGGCTGGCCGGCTTCAGCGCCCAGCACTTGCAAAGGCCCATCCACCGGATAAGCCGCGACCGGCGTACCGCAAGCCATGGCTTCGAGCATGACCAAGCCAAAAGTTTCGTTGCGCGAGGGGAACACGAACACGTCTGCGGCGGCATAGACCTGGGCCAATTGCGGGCGTGGCAGCACCCCCATCCACACCACATGGGCGTATCGCGCCTTGAGCGACGCGGCCAGAGGGCCCTCGCCGCAGACGATGCGTGTGCCCGACCAGGGCATGCTCAAAAAGGCGTCGATGTTCTTTTCATACGAAACGCGCCCCACATACAACGCCCAAGGGCGCGGCAGGTGCTGCAACTCGGGCAAAGCCACCGCCTGCGGCTGGTACGCAAACAAAGACAGGTCCACTCCGTGGGTCCAGGGCTTCAAGGACTGGAACCCCCGTGCCTTCAGCATGTTCAGAACGCCTTCGGTGGGCACCATCACCCCCGAAGAAGGCCGGTGAAAACGCCGAAACAAGGCGTAGCCCATAAACAAAGGCACACGCAAAGCCGCCCGCAAAATTTCCGGAAACTTGGTATGGAAAGCGGTGGTGAAGCGCCACCCCCTTTGGATGCAATGCTTGCGTGCGGCCCAACCCAAAGGCCCCTCGGTGGCGATGTGCACC
>NZ_CALBEX010000557.1 GCF_937889215.1 uncultured Limnohabitans sp. | reverse complement strand
CAACGCGGCAAAGCCGAATCGCTGGCCAACGAGGTGACACAGGCGCAGCTCATGCTGCTGCAGTCGCAGCTGGAGCCGCACATGCTGTTCAACACGCTGGCGCATTTGCGTGCATTGATTGGGCAAGACACCGCACGCGCCCACGCCATGCTGGACCACCTGAACGACTATTTGCGCACCACGCTGCAGGCCACGCGACTGCCGATGCACCAAGCACTGCACCCGCTGGGCGACGAGTTCTCTCGACTGGGCGACTACTTGAGCCTGATGGCCATCCGCATGGGGCCACGCATGGTGTTTGAGCTGGACTTGCCGCCCACACTCGAAACCGCACCCGTGCCGCGCTTCATCCTGCAGCCGCTGGTCGAAAACGCCATCCGCCACGGGCTGGAGCCCCAGGTCAGCGGCGGCCGCATCGAAGTGCAAGCCCAAGCCGAAGGCCAGCAGCTGCTGCTGACGGTGCGCGACAACGGCTTGGGCATCAGCGAACTGGCGCTGGCCGAATCGGCCCGCCCTTTGACGTCCGACACCGAACGACCCCGCGCATCCTGGGGCCTGACCCATGTGCGCCAGCGCCTGCACACGCTGTATGGCGAACGCGCCGGCATGCACATCAGCCCCGTGGCCACGGGGGGCACATGCGTGGTGCTGACATTGCCTTTAGACAAAACCACCACATGAACACCCCCGCCACCGCCCTGATCGCCGAAGACGAGCCGCTGCTGGCCCAAACCCTGGCGAATGAACTGCGCGCCTTGTGGCCCGACATGCACATCGTGGCCACCGCAGGCGACGGCCTGAGCGCCGTGCAGCTGGCGCTGCAACACCGTCCCGATGTGCTGTTTTTCGACATCCGCATGCCCGGCCAAAGCGGGCTCGAAGCCGCTGCCGAGCTGGCCGAAGAATGGCCCAGCGGCAAGCCCTTTCCGCTGCTGGTGTTTGTATCGGCTTACGACCAATACGCCATCCAGGCCTTTGAGGCGCAGGCCGTGGACTACGTGCTCAAGCCCGTGCGCGCCGACCGGCTGGCCCAAACCGTGGCGCGGCTGCAAAACGGCCTGCGCCAGCGCCAGCCCGGTCCCCAAACCAGCGAACAACTGGACCCGGTGCTCCAGCAGCTGCGCGCCTTGCTGAGCGCGTCCACCGAAGCCGCCAAACCCGACGCTCCCTTGCAACTGCTGCAAGCCAGCGTGGGCAACCAGCTGCGCATGGTGCCTGTGGCCGACGTGCTGCACTTGGAAGCGGCCGACAAATACGTGCGCGTGTTCACCACCGACGGCGCAGAAGTGCTGCTGCGCACCCCGCTCAAAGAACTCATGCAGCGGCTCGATGCACAAGTGTTCTGGCAAATCCACCGGGGCTCTGTGGTGCGCGCCACCGCCATCGAATCGGTCACCCGCGACGAATCAGGGCGTTTGGGTTTGCGCCTCAAAGGCCTGCCAACACGGCTGGCCGTGAGCCGCCTTTACGCGCATTTGTTCAAGGCCATGTGAACTGACGCTGTATCTCAGGATCTTTTTATTTATTCACAAAAATACCTTTACCCCATTAAAACCGTTGAATAATATGAATTTTATCCATTCAAGTATCTATTC
>NZ_CALBEX010000556.1 GCF_937889215.1 uncultured Limnohabitans sp. | reverse complement strand
CGGCTATTTGATCGACGAACACGGCCAACCCACCACCGACCCCGGCGTGGTCGTGGTGCCGCAGTCCAACGGCCTGTTTGGCGCACTCATGACTTTTGGCGACCACAAAGGCTTTGGCATGGCCATGGCTTGCGAACTGCTGGGGGGTGCGCTCACAGGCAGCGGCACCTGGCACCGCGAAGCCGACCACCAACGCGCGGTGCTGAACGGCATGCTGACCATGCTGATCGACCCGGTGCGACTGGGCACACAAGCCATGTTCGAGCAAGAAGCCTTGGCCTTTGACGACTGGCTGCGCCAAAGCCCGGACGCACCCGGCAGCGATGGCGTGCGCATGGCCGGCGAACCCGAACGTGCCGCTCGCGCTGACCGCGAGCAAAACGGCATCTGGATCGATGAAGCGACCTGGGCCGAGATCGAGGCAACGGAACACAAACTTCAACAACGTTGAATGCCCTTGCTTTCACCCCCTCACACCTGACACCATGACCCTGACTGCAGACACCCTCCATACCCTGCCGACGGCGGTCCACAGCCCCACTTACGACCGCATCGCCCACGCCCCTGGCTTGGTGCACCTGGGTCTGGGCGCCTTCCATCGCGCACACCAGGCCATGGTGTTTGACCAGCTGCTGGCCAGTGGCGACACGCGCTGGGGCATCCACGGCGTGGGCATGACGCGGCCCGATTTGGTGAACCAGCTGCGGGCACAAGACGGTCTGTACGCCGTGCGCGTGGCCGATGGCCAAGGTGTGAAGTGGCAAGTGCCCGGGGCCCTGTGGCGCACCAGCGTGGCCACCACCGAGCGCGATGCGGTGGTGCAAGCCATTGCGGCAACAGCAACCCGCTGGGTTACCCTCACCGTGACCGAAAAAGGCTACACCCCGGCGCTGGGCCAACTGCTGCTGGACGGCTTGCGCGAGCGCCAGCAAAAGGGTTTTCCGGGCATCACCATCGCGTCGTGCGACAACCTGCAAGGCAACGGCCACAAGCTGCAAGCGCTGGTCAAAGCTGCCTCTACAGTGCAAGACGCCGAACTGCTGCGCTGGCTGGACGCGCACTGCGCTTTTCCGTGCAGCATGGTCGACCGCATCGTGCCCGCTGCCACACCCGAGGTGATGGCCGCCGCGCAAGAGGCCTTAGGCCTGCAAGACCACTGCGCGCTGAGCACAGAAGGCTTTTGGGAATGGGTGATCGAAGACCGCTTTGCCGACCCGGCAGATGCTGCCCTGCTTCAAAGCGCTGGCGTGCGCGTGACAGGCGATGTACACAGCTACGAAGAAGCCAAGCTGCGCATGCTCAATGG
>NZ_CALBEX010000555.1 GCF_937889215.1 uncultured Limnohabitans sp. | reverse complement strand
GGGTGGCGGTACACCTTGTCGCTGGCCGGGTCAAAGAATTCGGGCTTGTCGTTGGGCTCACTCGCCGAAATGTTGGCCGAGGGCACGACCCAGATGCTCACGCCTTCTTGGCGGCGGGTGTAAACATCGCGCGCCATTTGCAAAGCGTGCTCCGAGTCCGATGCATGCAGGCTGCCGCAGTGCTTGTGCTCCAGGCCTTGCTTGGAGCGGACAAAGACTTCCCACAGAGGCCATTCTTTCAATGTGGCGGTGTTGGCAGTGGTGTTCATGCGGCTTCCTTCAATTGACGCACTTGTTGTTTTTTTGCGTGAGCGAGAGCCGCTTCGCGCACCCAGGCACCGTCGTTCCAGGCTTTGACGCGGGCGCCCAGTCGCTCTTTGTTGCAGGGACCATTGCCATTCACCGTGGCCCAAAATTCGTCCCAGTCGATCTGGCCGTAGTCGTGTTGACCACGCGCTTCGTTCCACTTCAAATCTGGGTCGGGCAAGGTCACGCCCAACACCTTTGCTTGCGGAACGGTGGCGTCCACAAATTTTTGTCGCAAGTCGTCGTTACTGATGCGCTTGATGCCCCAGCGCATGCCTTGTGCGCTGTTGGGGCTGTCGGCATCCGGCGGGCCAAACATGGCCAGGCACTTCCACCACCAGCGGTTGACGGCGTCTTGCACCATGGCTTTTTGTTCGGCCGTGCCTTGCATCATCACCAGCAGGGCTTCGTAGCCTTGGCGCTGGTGGAAGCTTTCTTCTTTGCACACACGCACCATGGCGCGGGCATAAGGGCCATAAGAGCAGCGGCACAGGGGCACTTGGTTCATGATGGCTGCACCGTCCACCAGCCAGCCGACCACGCCGACATCGGCCCAGTTGAGGGTGGGGTAGTTGAAAATGGAGCTGTATTTGGCTTTGCCGGTGTGCAGGCCGTCCAGCATCTGGTCGCGGCTGGTGCCCAGGGTTTCGGCGGCGCTGTACAGATACAGACCGTGGCCGGCTTCGTCTTGCACCTTGGCGATCAAAATCGCTTTGCGTTTCAAACTTGGGGCGCGACTGATCCAGTTGGCTTCGGGCAGCATGCCGACAATTTCGCTGTGGGCATGCTGGCTGATCTGGCGCACCAGGGTTTTGCGGTAGGCCTCTGGCATCCACTCGCGGGGTTCGATGCGGCCATCGGCATCGATGCGGGCATCGAAGGCCGATTGCAGGGCAGCGTCTTGGGCGCTCAAAGCTTTGGGGACGGCTTTCAGACCGACCGACTTGGCGTCTTCGGAACCGTCCGGGACGCTGAATGATTGCGTGTACATGGGTTTCTCCTGCGCCAAACAGGATGGAATGATCGCGGCGCAGCTGCCAGTATACCCATTAACCGACCGTTCGGTCGGCTAATTTGTTTGGCAGAAACTCAGGTCTTTCCCTGAGTGCTTAAGACGACTCTACAGCCCAGTTTTTGCCAGATCCACGCGCCAAAGCAGGCCCGACCACGTCCAGCGCCTTGCGGATTTGGTCTTTCAAGGTGAACGGCGGGTTGATGACGAACATGCCGCTGGCCACCAGTCCGCCTTCATCGCCTGGACCCCGGCCAATCGCCAAGGTGGCGTTGAGCCAAGGCTTTTGAGACTGGTTGGCCAAGGTGCGCAGGCGTTTGGGCAAGTCGTGCGCTTCGGGGCGGGGAATGATGGGGTACCATACCAAATAAGTGCCTGTGGAAAAACGCTTGAGGTATTCCTGGATGACGCTGGCGACCTTGCTGTAATCCGATTTGATTTCGTAGCTGGGGTCGATCAACACCATGGCCCGCTTGGAGCCGGTGGCCGAAGGCGGTGGCGGCAAGATCTTTTTGAGGGCTTCAAAGCCGTCTTCCCGGCTCACGGTGACCGTGCGCCCGGCATCCAGCTGGGCGATGTTGGAGGTCAGCGATTTGCTGTCGGTCGGGTGCAACTCGAACAAGCGCAAACGGTCACGCGAGGCGTGGCGCATCAGTTTGTGCATCAGAAAAGGCGAGCCGGGGTAAATTTTGGCTTGCCCGTTGGGGTTGAAGCTGGCGATCTGTTCCAAGTAATCCTGAACCGGCTCAGGCAGGGCGTCGAGCTTTTCTGCCGCCTCCAAAAGCTTGAAGAGTCCGTCCTCGGCTTCCGCCCCTTTTTGTGAGTAATCGCCGTCCAGCCGGTACAAACCGGCCCCGGCGTGGGTGTCAATGAGGGTAATGCCAGCCTCTTTTTGCATGAGGTGGCGCATGGTCGCGAGCAAGGTGATGTGTTTGAGCACATCGGCATGGTTGCCCGCGTGGAAAGCGTGTCGGTAACTGAACATCCCTTGATGGTAACCAATAACGTCCGCATGTCCTTGATTTTTCGTATAATAGAAGGCTTCGCAGCGATCCAGTGGTCCCGCGGCGAAGACGCTGATTGCCGCAAGGCAGCAGCAAATTCCCACCTAAGAGGCTCCCAAAAGAGGAGCACCGACCGTGGAAAAGGACCCGCCAAACCTTTCTTTTAAAGAGAAAACTCATGACAACAACATTCAGCGCAAAACCCGCTGAGGTCGTGCACGAGTGGTTTGTGATTGACGCGACCGACAAGGTCCTCGGACGAGTAGCCAGCGAAGTTGCTCTCCGTTTGCGCGGCAAACACAAGGCCATTTACACGCCTCACGTCGACACCGGTGACTTCATCGTCATCATCAATGCTGCCCAACTCAAAGTGACGGGCACCAAGACGATCGACAAGATTTATTACCGCCATTCCGGCTACCCAGGCGGCATCACTGCCACCAACTTCCGCGACATGCAAGCCAAGCACCCTGGCCGCGCACTCGAGAAGGCTGTCAAGGGCATGCTGCCCAAGGGCCCACTCGGTTACGCCATGATCAAGAAACTCAAGGTGTATGGTGGCGCTGAGCACCCACACACCGCCCAACAGCCTAAAGTGCTGGACATCTAAGGAGACTTGAGATGATTGGTGAATGGAACAATGGCACAGGCCGTCGCAAATCCAGCGTCGCCCGCGTGTTTCTGAAAAAAGGCACTGGCAAGATCACGGTCAACGGCAAGGACATCCAAGCCTACTTTGGCCGCGAAACTTCGATCATGATCGCCAAGCAACCCCTCATGTTGACCAACCATGCCGAAACTTTCGACATCATGATCAACGTGCACGGCGGTGGCGAATCCGGTCAAGCTGGCGCATCGCGCCACGGCATCACCCGCGCCCTGATTGACTACGACGCAACGCTCAAGCCTATGCTGAGCCAAGCTGGTTTTGTCACTCGCGATGCCCGTGAAGTCGAACGTAAAAAGGTCGGCTTCCACTCAGCCCGCCGTCGCAAGCAGTTCTCTAAGCGTTAACCCGCTTTCCTGCTTCGCCCAAAAAGCCGCACCGGTTCGCCGTGGCGGCTTTTTTAATGGGCGTACAGCTGGGCGTAAAACCCATGCGCCCAGTAGCGTTACTGTGTGCGAGCGGCAGTAATTCCCGACCAAAGCGCTATACTATTTGTCATTGAACCGGAGAACCATCATGAGCGCTGTTGCTGAAAATATCCAGACCGAAATGCCCGAACCGATTGTCTTCACCGACAGCGCTGCCGCCAAGGTGGCTGACCTGATCGCCGAAGAGGGCAACCCTGACCTCAAGCTGCGCGTGTTTGTGCAAGGTGGCGGCTGCTCGGGCTTCCAGTATGGCTTCACCTTTGACGAAATCACCAACGAAGACGATACGACCATGAGCAAGCATGGTGTGTCGCTGCTGATTGATGCGATGAGTTACCAGTACCTGATTGGTGCCGAGATCGATTACAAGGAAGACCTGCAGGGTGCTCAGTTTGTCATCAAGAACCCGAACGCCACGTCCACCTGCGGCTGCGGCTCTTCTTTTTCGACCTGATCGAACCCACGGGGGCCAAGCGTCTCCGCTATCTCACCGGGGGTAAATCGCCCCCAAGACACGGGCGCCTCTGGCGCCCGTGACGCTTGGCAAGCTCGCGGTTTCTCGGCGCAGTGTTTTGTAGGCCAACCAAGCAAAAGCGGCCGCTTCGACCTGCAAGGGGGGCAAACCCCGGTGCTCACTGCTGATCACCTGCAAAGCGGGCAGGTGGTGTGCCAAGCGGTGCATCAAGTGCGTGTTCAACGCGCCGCCACCACACACGATCAATTCATGGGCAGCTTGGCCCGCCCTCAGCATGTCCCGCGCACAAGCCACAGCCGTGAACTCAGTCAAGGTGGCTTGTATGTCCTGTGCTGGCAGTTCAGCAAACCGCGCAGTGCCATTCAGGTGACGCATCAGCCAGTTTGGGTTGAACAGATCACGCCCTGTACTTTTGGGAGGCAACTCGTGCAGATAAGGTTCAGACATGAACGCCGCCAGCAAGTCCTGCGCAATGACGCCCTGAGCGGCCCATGCGCCGCTTTGGTCAAACGCTTGACCGGTATGTGTCGCGCACCAAAAGTCGAGCAAGGCATTGCCAGGCCCACAGTCCCAGCCTAGAACAGTGCCATCGGGGTGCAGAAGGCTCAAGTTGGAGATGCCGCCGATGTTGAGGACTCCGACACCATGGCCTGCTTGGCCAAAGATGCCTTGGTGAAAGGCTGGCACGAGGGGCGCACCTTGCCCGCCTGCGGCCAGATCGCGGCTGCGAAAATCGCACACCACATCGATGCCACTCAACTCGGCCAAAAGGGCGGGGTTGAGCAATTGAATCGTATAACCCACTGCGGCTTGATGGCGTGAAGCATCGCCATCAAACGCCAATGGGCGATGGCGCACGGTTTGGCCGTGGGCTCCGATGCCCGTGATTTGTGCGGCTTCGAGGCCAGTTTGAGCGAGCAAAGCTGCCACGACTTGGGCGTAATGACGGGCGATGTCATTGGCTGCCAGCGCACTGCGGTGCAATTCGTCCGTGCCGCTTTGGTTGAGTGCCATCAACTGCGATCGAAAGGCGGTCGAAAATGGGGTGAAAGCGTGGGCAAGGACCTGCAAAGTGCCGCCCTGTTCCATTTGGGCCAATACGCCGTCAACACCATCCAAGGAGGTGCCTGACATCAAGCCAATGAAACGCGAGGGGGGCATGGCGAAACGGGGTTGAAGAAGACCAGGGGCTCAAAGTCGATGTGCAGACCCGGGACACAGCCATCAAAAAAGGGCCTGAGGGCCCTTTTTTACTGTATGGCGCTTTCGCTCATTTGCGCGGCGGCTTGCAGCTGCGCTTGTGATTCAAGGGAGATGGCTTTGAAGCGGGACATGGCCAACGGCGAAATGGGCTTGGGTTGGGCCAAGCGAATGATCTTTTCAGGGTTGACGTGGGCACCATTGACCAAAAATTCAAAATGGAGGTGGGGTCCAGTCGACCAACCGGTCGTGCCTACAGCACCAATGGTTTGGCCTTTTTGAACGGTTTGACCTTGGCGAACCGAAATTTTACTCAAGTGAGCGTAAAGGGTTTTGTGGCCATTGCTGTGGAGAATTTGAACCAAATTCCCAAAGCCACCTTGGCGTCCGCTGAAGGTGACCACACCATCGCCAACGGTCATGACCGGTGTGCCTGTGGGCGCAGCATAATCAACGCCCAAATGGGCCATGCGCGTTTTGAAAATGGGGTGCAGTCGGACAGTGAATCCACTGGTTTTGCGCGAAAACGGCACGGGAGAAGCCAAATACGACCGGCTCAGGCTTTTCCCTTCCATGTCGTAGTAATTGCCTTTTTGGCCGGGCTCTTCAAACCAAACCGCTTCGTAGCGTTGGTTGTCGTTTTGCAGCTCCGCGCTGAGCACCCGCCCCGTACGGATGGGTTCGCCATCGGCTTCCAGGACTTCATACACCACTGAAAAACGTGCACCTTTGCGGAGTGTTCGGTGAAAGTCGATCTGGTTGGAGAAAATTTGCGTCAATTGGTTGATGACGGGGTCCGGTAAACGCGCTTCGTCAGCAGCATCGTAGAGCGAGCGAACGACGGTGCCACCTGTCATCCGAATGCTGGTGTTCATCGGCGAGGTTTCGAGCGATGCGCGAAGGCCTTGCGGTGTGCGTTTCACCACGAGGCGTTGGAAAAAATCATCGGTTTCGTTTTTGAGCCAGCGGACGTTGAGCGTGCGCAGTTTTTGTTGGCTGTTGGCTTCGGCGGTCACAGCGCGGCCAAATTGTTGCAACGCTTGGCGCGCCAAAGGGTTGGAGCGCAGATAAGCTGCGGCTTCGCTGTCAACCAAACCCAAACGGGTCAATAATTTTTCGGGGGTATCGGAACGCAGTGTGAAGTCTGAGCGCGTCAAATTGACTTCAAACAGGTCAAGTTCTTGGGCTTGTGCTTCAAGTTCAGCAATCTTGACCGGCACGGTGATGCTGACCACCGGTTGGTCTTGGATGTCTGGCCCCAAATTGGCAATGGCAAAAGCACCGCCACCGCCGACCAACAAAAGGGCGGTTAAGCTGGTGCTGATGGTTTTGGGATGACGGCTTAACCAAGTGCCGACCGTTTGCGATGCACGCGTCAGTTGTGGATGTTCCCCATCGAGCCAAAAGAGCACCCGTTGCGCAGCGATCAGCAATGCGCCCAACACCGCGGTGCACAGGAACAAGAACGCCAACAGCAGGGAGATCAGTTTGGACTGAAGATAAGAAATAATGGACATCAATGGTGCTTGGGTCATCTTGGCTGCAGAGCAAGTGCAGGCCTGTATGGCATGGAACTCGGCCAAGCTGCCTCTAAAATAGGCAGCAAAACTATGAAATCATTGTAACGGTCTACACCCCATTGACTACAGACAAAACCCTTATGAATCAGACGCCTGTTACAAAATTCCAAATCACAGATCAGGTATTGAATTCTTTGGATGTAACCCTAAGGGGTTGCGAAGAGTTGATCCCCAAAGAAGACTGGCTGCAAAAGTTGGCCAAATCCGAAGCCACAGGGGTGCCTTTGCGCATCAAGCTGGGCCTGGACCCGACAGCCCCGGATATCCACATTGGGCACACCGTGGTGCTCAACAAGATGCGTCAACTCCAGGATTTGGGGCACCAGGTGATCTTTTTGATTGGCGACTTCACCAGCCTGATCGGTGATCCTTCCGGTCGCAACAGCACCCGGCCGCCGCTCACGCCTGAGCAGATCAAACTGAACGCCGAAACCTATTACAAGCAAGCCAGCATGGTGCTGGACCCGTCCAAGACCGAAATCCGCTACAACAGCGAATGGTCGTTGCCTTTGGGCTCCATGGGCATGATTCAGCTGGCTTCCAAGTACACCGTGGCGCGCATGATGGAGCGCAACGATTTTCATGACCGTTTCAAGGCGGGGACACCGATTTCGGTGCACGAATTTTTGTACCCGCTGATGCAGGGCTACGACTCCGTGGCACTCAAATCCGACCTGGAGCTGGGCGGCACCGACCAGAAGTTCAACCTGCTGATGGGCCGGCACCTGCAAGCCGAATACGGCCAAGAGCAGCAGTGCATTTTGACCATGCCTCTGTTGGAAGGGCTGGACGGTGTGGACAAAATGTCCAAGTCCAAAAACAACTACATCGGTATTTCAGAAGACGCCAACACCATGTTTGCCAAGGTGTTGAGCATCTCAGACACCCTCATGTGGCGTTGGTTCACTTTGTTGTCCTTCAAGTCCATCGCCGATATCGAGGCCTTGAAAAAAGAAGTCGAAGGTGGGCGCAACCCCAAAGACGCCAAGGTCATGTTGGCCAAGGAAATCACAGCACGTTTTCACAGCGCAGCAGCGGCCGAGACCGCAGAACAAGACTTCATCAACCGCAGCAAAGGCGGTGTGCCCGAAGACATTCCAGAAGTGTCTTTGACCGGTGCGCCCTTGGGCATTGGGGCGTTGCTCAAATCGGCGGGTTTGGCACCTTCAACGACCGAAGCTGGACGCCTGATTGAAGGCGGTGGCGTGCGTGTAGATTCCAGCGTGGTCAGCGACAAAGGGCTGAAGTTGGAAGCGGGCACCTACATTGTGCAAGTGGGTAAACGCAAATTTGCCAAAGTGACATTGGTTTGATGGCGCAGGCTTTGGTCCTGGCGCGTTTATCCGACGAGGGTATGCTGGGCGCATGAAAAAAATCGACGCCTGGATGACCCCGACCCGCATGCTTTGGGTGTCGGTTTTGGTGGCTTTGGTCACGATCGCCCTGAAAACCTTGGCTTGGTGGCTGACCGATTCTGTGGGCTTGTTGTCCGATGCGATGGAGTCGGTGGTCAACTTGGCCAGCGCCATTTTTGGCTTGATGATGGTCACGGTGGCAGCCCGACCAGCCGATGACGAGCACCCCCTTCGGTCACCACAAAGCCGAGTACTTTTCTTCGGGTTTTGAGGGCATCCT
>NZ_CALBEX010000554.1 GCF_937889215.1 uncultured Limnohabitans sp. | reverse complement strand
CCTGAACCGGACCCATCCCATGCTGTGCGCGTTGCCGGTGGAGCGCGCCATCGAGGCCTTTGACCTGGCCGCCGACAAAAGCCAGTCACTCAAAGTACAGATTTCTTTTCAAAACGCCTGAAAATCTGGCGGTTTCCAGACCTCTTTAGAAAGTTCTCACCATGTCCAAAATCGCCCTCGTCACCGGTGCCAGCTCTGGCATTGGCAAAGCCTGCGCCCTCGCCTTGCTCAAAGAAGGCTGGCAAGTTGTTTTGGTTGGGCGGCGCGCCGATGCCTTGGCTGCGGCGGCGGCCGAAGCAGGCCCCAACGCCAGCAATGCCCATGCCATTCCGACCGACCTGTCCAAAGAGCCCGAAGTCAAAGCCTTGTTCGAGCAAATCCGCGCACGCTTTGGCCGCCTCGATTTGGTGTTCAACAACGCGGGCATCTCACTGCCCTACACCTTGCCGGGCGACCTGTCGGGCGACGAATGGCGTCGTGCTGTGGACATCAACCTGAACGGCGCGTTCTACACCCTGTCGTATGCCTTCAAGCTGATGCAAGAGCAAAGTCCACAGGGCGGCCGCATCATCAACAACGGCTCCATCTCGGCGCATGTGCCGCGCCCTGGCTCGATTGCCTACACCGCCACCAAACACGCCATCTCGGGCCTGACCCGCGCCGCGTCTTTGGACGGCCGCCCTTACAGCATCGCTGTAGGCCAGATTGACATTGGCAACGTGGCCTCGGACATGACCGAGCGCATGGCCAAAGGCGTGCACCAAGCCGACCTGACCATCAAGCCCGAGCCCCGAATGGACATGAGCGCCGTGGTCGAGACCTTCATGACCATGGCACGTTTGCCGCTGTCGGCCAACATTTTGTTCACCACCGTGATGGCCACCAACATGCCATTTGTGGGGCGTGGCTAAGCCACTACACCGCCCTTGGTTGCACCGCCGCGCCCGATCGCGGACCCAACAAGACAAAGCGAAGACGCCCCGTAGATCGCTGACTTCAGGTCCAAAGCGCTGAACTCAGACGGGCGTCTTGGCTGGGCGTTTGGCCAATTTGGTTTTCAATTTGATGGGGGTGGCCGCCCCCGAAACAACGGGCAACTTGCGCCGAGAGGTCAACACCTGATCGATGTCATTGCGGGCCCCTTCAATCAACACCATAACGGCCCGCTCTGCCTTGGCCGGGTTGCGCGCAATCACAGCGTTGAGCACCGCCCGGTGCAAAGGCAAAGAGTTCTTGGTACCGTCTTGAATGCGGGTAGAGATTTCGAAACTTGTGCGCAGCAACGCGTTGAGGGCCTTGCTCATTTGCACCAACATGCGGTTGTGAGAGGCCTGCAGCAAACCAGCATGAAAGCGTAAATCGTGTGTGACGTAATCCCCCCCCTCTTCTACTGCCTGCTTCATGCCAGCATAAGCAGCCTCGATGTTGGCAATATCTTCTGGTGTAGCCCGTTCAGCGGCCAAGCGCACGGCAGCAGGCTCCACCACACGGCGTAGCTCTTGCAGGTCTTTCAAAAATTCAGGCGTCAAGCCGCAGCGGGCCTGCCAGTTCACCACATCAGGGTCAAACCAGTTCCAATGCGCATCGGGCATGACACGGGTGCCCACTTTCGGCCCGGTGGAGAGCAAACCCTTGGCCACCAGCGATTTCACGGATTCGCGAATCACAGTCCGGCTGACCCCCAATTGTTGGCACAAAACAGGCTCAGGAGGCAACGCGCCGATCGCCGAATAGCGGCCAGAAACAATGTCCAAGCCCAATCCATCCAAGGTATGGCCATGCATGTTTTTGATGGTCGTAGAAAATTGCATATGACCCAATCATAAGATGACCCATGACCCCTGAATGCTTCTGAAAACATTTGCAACTTTTGATTTTCTGGATTGTTAGCCAAATATGTCGCATACGTTACAGCCAAGTCACATGCCAGTAATGATCATACGATATGACTTAACGAACCACATCGCTCAAAGAGCACCGTAGATACCCCTATGGTTACATCGCGTTTTGGTCGTTAAAGTTTTACCACAGTGTCATCATTCACCATGAGATCTACGGTTTTTGTGGCAATTTTTCAGGAACTTCTCGAATGGCAAGCGTCAGCATCCAGTCTGTCAGTAAAAATTTTGGACAAGTACCCATTTTGCATGGCGTAGACATTGAAATTGCGGATGGTTCTTTCACTGTTTTGGTGGGGCCTTCCGGCTGCGGAAAATCCACTTTGCTTCGCATGATTGCAGGTTTGGAAGAGATCAACGGCGGAGACATACAGATTGGCGATAAACGGGTCAACGATCTGCAACCGAAAGAACGGGACATCGCCATGGTGTTCCAAAACTATGCTCTTTACCCGCACATGACTGTGGGCGAAAACATGGCATTTTCCCTAACTCTGGCCAAGATGGACAAGCAAACCATCGCCAGCAAAGTCTCAAGAGCCGCGGAAATTTTGGCCCTAGGGGCTTTGATGGACCGCTATCCACGGCAGCTCTCGGGGGGGCAACGTCAGCGTGTGGCGATGGGACGTGCGATTGTCCGTGACCCTCAGGTATTCCTGTTTGACGAACCTTTGTCAAACCTCGATGCCAAGCTCCGCGTGGCCATGCGCAGCGAGATCAAGGAGTTGCACCAGCGTTTGAAAACCACGTCCATTTATGTCACTCACGACCAAATCGAAGCCATGACCATGGGCGACAAAATCGTCGTCATGCGCGACGGTCGTGTCGAACAAACGGGCAGCCCCCTTGAACTCTATGACTTCCCGTCCAACCAGTTTGTCGCCGGTT
>NZ_CALBEX010000553.1 GCF_937889215.1 uncultured Limnohabitans sp. | reverse complement strand
TGCGGTTGTTGGAGTCTTTGGCGATGGCTTCGCACCATGGCACCACCACACGGTGATGCCCCATGGCCACGGTGGGCCAGATGTGATGCACTTTAAGCACCACCTCTTGGGCTTGTGCCTGCGCGGCAGCGGCAAGCGCCAGCAAAGCTGCGCCGCGGATCAAACGGGTTTTAAATTTCATGAAAGTCTCCTGGTTATGTACATGGATAAAAAAACAATCAAACGGCCTGCAGTGAAACAGGCTCAACGGAAAAACACAAACTCAGACTGTCGCCTCAGTAACCACCAGCGCCCGTCTTCGAGCGTCAAAACGTCGTGGTGTTCTCCGAGTTTTTGTACCGCATCGGCGGGCCGCCCTGCGGCCGATGCGGAGTCACTTTGACGACCCGTCCAAAGCAGCACGGTCGCGTGGGCATCTACCCGATCGGGCGATGACCACTGCAGATGCGCAGCGGACAAAAGGTGCCGCGTGATTCGGTTCGGGTCACGGTGGGCATAGGCGTCACGCACCGCTTGCGGTCCGTGCAGCACCTGCCCATCCGGCCTGACAAAGGCCACATCAGGATGCAAACAAGATGCCAAGCTGTCCAGATCTCCGTGGTCAATGGACCACCCTACCCGCACGAGCAAGGCCTGAACAGCCTGCGCATGCGCAGCATGGGTCAACAAAGCGGCGTTGTCTGTCATGTGCCATCGCTCTCAAAGCCGGTCAGAAATGCCGGGGACCGCACCCAATCAGAAAGCACTTGCGCCACCGACTCGGGCTGCTCCATCGGGGCCATATGCCCGGCCAACTCGATCACATGCAAGGCAGCCTGGGGCAACAAATCAGCCATGGCCTGGTGCTGCGTGACCGGGGACCAACTGTCTTGCGCGCCGCACAAAAGACACACAGGCCCGACCATGCCTTGGAGGGTCTGGCTCGCGTCGGGCCGTGCCAACAAAGCCCGTATCTGGCTGGCGAAATGCGTGGGCGTGCGTCGGGCAAACATGGCCACAATGCGGTCCATCAAAGCGCTGTCGCTCAAGCGCTCAGGATGCACCATGCCTTGAGCCCAATTGCGGGCCATGACCTGCACACCTTCGCTCAAAGCCAAGTCCAGCAAAGCCTGACGTTTTGCAGCCTCGGCCTCACCTGGAGGGCCTGATGGTCGGGCCAGGTAACCGGTATCGAGCAAGGCCAAACGCTGCACACGATCGGGTGCCAGACGGCACATTTCCAAAGCCACGCGGCCGCCCATGGAATGGCCTGCCACAGCCAAAGGACCCGGCACCGAGCGCAGAATTTGCACGGCCATGCCTTCGATGTCATCACAAAAACCATGGTCTGGCACGACACTCCCCTCGGCAGCCGAGCCCATGCGAGCCCGCACATCCGACCATACGGCCTCGTCGCACATGAGCCCCGGCACCAAGACCAGCGTGGCCGTTGTCATCTCAAAGGTCCAGCACCAAACGCGCCGTCTGGCTGCGGGAGCAACAAATCAGCATTTGGTCGTTGGCCGCTTGTTCTTCGGGTGTCAAGAACATGTCCCAATGGTCGGGCTGACCGGCCACCACCTTGGTCAGGCAAGTGCCGCAGACACCTTGCTCGCAGGCAAACGGCAAATCCACACCAGCATCGCTCAGGACACGCAAGATGGACTGGTCCGCAGGCACTTGGTAGGTTTGGCCGCGCTGGGCCAAGTGCACTTCAAATCCCCCATCGGCGGGCAATGGGGTCTGGGTCAGGTCTTCGTGGCTCATGCGGGCGTTCCGTGGGTTTGGTCGTTGGGCGTTGGGGCGGCCTGAGCCTTGGCTTGTTCTTGCGCCAGCAAACGGTCGATGATGCGGCGCGACTGCACCCCACCCGAGTCGATGTTGAGGAGCAGCAGTTTGCGGTCAGGCCACCGGCTGATGTTGGCTTGCTGCAACTGCAGCATCGCCATGTCTTCATTGAAAATCTTGCCTTGGCCTTCGCGGATTTTGTCGGTCAGCGCCGCGTCCTCGGGCTTGAACTGGCGCGCCATGCCCCAGTGGTACCAGTGCGAGGTCTCGGTCTCGGGTGTGATGAAGTCCACCACCACGCTGTAGGCCTTGTGCTCGGGCGCTGCGTCAAAGCCGCCTTGGCCAGCGAGCGCGACACCCACGTCGATCATGATGTGGCTCGGAGGTGTGAAGCGGCAGATCTGCCAGCGGTCCACCTTGGCCTGCGGGTCCAGGCCATTGGCGCTCATGGCCATTTGCCAAAACGGGGGGGCCTGAATGCCGTTCATGTGGCGCTGCAAAATGACCTGATCGTCTTGGACCGTGGTGGTGCACGGCGTCTCATCGATCTCGGGCTGGCCAATGCTGGTGGCGTGCACATAGGTCTCATGTGTCAGGTCCATCAGGTTGTCCACCATCAGGCGGTAGTCGGCCTGGACGTGGTAAAGCCCACCACCATAAGCCCAAGCAGGGTTGTCAAAGAACTCAAAGCTCGGCATCTGAGCCTCATCGGCCAGCGCTTGGTCGCCGGGCCAGACCCAGACAAAGCCGTAACGCTCGACCACCGCGTAGCTTTTGATGGCCGGAAAACCCCGCACTCGCTGACCGGGCATGTGCACGGTCTTGCCCTCGCAGCCCATCTCCAGGCCGTGGTAACCGCACACCAGCTTGCCCTCGCACACTTTGCCCAAAGACAATGGCGCGCCCCGATGCGGACAGAAATCCTCCACGGCAGCGACCTTGCCCTGCGGGCCTTTGAAAAACACCATTGGCTCGTTACAAATGGTTCGCCCCAGGGGCCGAACGCCCAAGGCCTCCAGTTCCTCTAATGAACAGGCCACGTACCAAGTATTTTTAATGAACACGGTTCACCTCTTGCTTTGAATGAGTTGCACGCCAGGCGTGAGTGAGGGCTGCGGGTTTTGCAAAGCCAAGGCCAGGTTCTGGCGGGCAATGCGCGAGTGTTCGCGCATCAAGGCCTCGGCGCGGCCAGCCTCGCGCTGCGCGATGGCCTGCAACACCTGGCGGTGTTGGTGCTGCGCCACCACCAACAAATCACGCGCATCAGGCTTGCTGGCTTGCAGCCCCACAAACCCCGATGCCGAGGCAAATGGCAACCTCGACGCCCGCTCGATCTCACGGGCCAACACGGCACTGTCGGCCATCTCGGACAACAATTTGTGAAAGCGCGCATTGAGCCGCACGTAGCCCGAAAAATCTTCGTCATCCAGACCGCTGGGGCCCAGCAACTGGTCAATCTGGTCCAAACACGCCCCCGCCTCTTGCAGCAACACCGGACGCACGCCACGCTCGGCGGCCAGCCGTGCGGCCAAGCCTTCCAGCGTGCCGCGCAGCTCGATGGCATCGGCCACATCGCGCTCAGAAAAAGTCCGCACCGCGTAGCCACCGCCGGGCAAAGCGTCGAGCAAACCTTCTTGGCCCAGGCGCATCAAGGCGGCGCGAATCGGTGTGCGGGACATGCCCAAACGCTGCACCAAGGTCAACTCGGCAATGCGGCTGCCCGCAGCCAAGTCCCCGGCCAAAATCAACTCACGCAGGCGCTGCTGCGCTTTGACGGCTTGCGTGCCGCCTTCTTCTGCAGCATCTGCAGCCTGAATGCGAAGGGTGGATGAGGGCATGGCGTGGTTTGACAAAAATTGGATTAAACCACCAACTCGGCACCACTTGTATACAGGAAACCCCTTAAACCACCTTATTTCGCTTAAAAATTAAGCAAATATTGAAAATCAGTATCCCAAAATCGGATATTTCCTGTGGAAGAACTCAAGTTCACCACGGCCGTGTCGCTCACCGTGCCGCCTGATTACGCGGTCTGAACCGAGCGCGAACGGCGCGCCACCCACAGGCCCAGCAAGCCAAACAACACAAAGCAGACAAACGACCAGTTGGCGATCGAGCCACCCAGGAAAGTCCAGTCGATCTTGCTGCAGTCACCGCTGCCTTTGAAGATCATGGGAATGGCGCGGTTGATGGGAAAGTTTTCAACCATGCCGTAAAAGTCGCGCCCACAATTGACCACCTCGGGCGGGTACCACTGCAGCCAGCTTTGGCGGGCAGCGGTAAAGGCCCCAAAACCCGCGCTCAAAGCCAGCAGGACGCCCGTCGCCGCCAAGCCCCAGCCACGCAAGCGCCAACCGATCAAGGCAAGCAGCGCCACAACGATCAAGGCGTAGCGCTGGACGATGCACATGGGGCAAGGGTTCAGACCGACGACGTGTTGCAGATACAAGCCAAACGCCAGCATGCCCATGCCCGACAAGGCGATCAGCAGCATCCAGCGCGGGGGAGACATGGCGTTCAGATTCATGGCAACTTTTTCAAAAGCAAGGAGGGGCATTGTGCCCCCTGACTGCGCCGGTGTCGGCGCGGTGGTTCACTCAAGCCTGAAGGCCTCAGGCATCTGCAAAAGCCCGCTCGATCACGAACGCCCCAGGTGAGCTGGTGTTGCCTTCGGCCAGACCGCTGTCTTCGCAGATGCGCTTGAGGTCTTTGAGCATGGC
>NZ_CALBEX010000552.1 GCF_937889215.1 uncultured Limnohabitans sp. | reverse complement strand
GCCAGCAAGGCACGCCTGTGGGCGCTTTGGATGGCGTGCCCACCTCCATCAAGGACCTGATCCTGACCCGTGGCTGGCCCACTTTGCGCGGCAGTCGCACCATTGATCCCCAGCAAGCGTGGGATGTCGACGCGCCAGCCACCGCCCGCCTGCGCGAGGCCGGGGCTGTGCTGCTGGGCAAAACCACCACACCAGAGTTTGGTTGCAAAGGCGAAACCAACTCGCCCGCCACCGGCATCACCCGCAACCCCTGGAACCTGAACCACACACCCGGCGGATCGTCAGGTGGCACGGCCGCAGCCGTGGCGGCAGGTTTGGGGCCCATCGGTGTGGGCACCGATGGCGCAGGCAGTGTGCGCATTCCGGCGGCCTTTTGTGGCAACGTGGGCCTGAAACCCAGCTTTGGACGGGTGCCCGCCTACCCCTTGTCGCCGTTTGGTTCGGTGGCGCACTTGGGGCCGCACACCATGAGCGTGCGCGACGCCGCCTTGATGACCAACGTGCTCAAGCAGCCCGATGCCCGAGACTGGACATCGCTGCCCCCTGACGGCAGCGACTACACCGTGGGTCTGGAAGACGGCGTACGTGGCCTGCGGATCGCCTATTCGCCCACTTTGGGTTATGCGCACAATGTGCACCCCGAAATCGCCGCAGCCGTGGATGCGGCCGTGCAGCAACTGCAGGCGCTGGGCGCGCATGTGGAGCAGGTCGATCCTGGCTTCGAGGACCCGCTCGAGATCACCACAGGGCTTTGGTTTTTGGGCGCTTACACCGTGTGGAAAGGCTTGAGCGCCGAGCAACAGGCCGTGGCCGACCCTGATTTCAAAACAGAGGCCGAGTTGGGTGCGCAGCTTAGCGCCTTGCAGGTGCAGCAACTGAACCAACGCCGTGGCGTTTTGGGCTCGCACATGCGCCAGTTCATGCTGCGCTATGACCTGCTGGTTACGCCCGCCGTCTCGATCCCGGCTTTTGAAGCGCGAGCGGCCGGTACGGTGGCCATGGACCCGGTGTCGATGCTGGGCTGGACGCCCTTCAGTTACCCCTTTAACCTGACCCAGCAACCTGCCATCACGGTGCCCTGTGGTCTGACCCAAAGCGGCTTGCCCATGGGCTTGCAGATCGTGGGGCCGATGTTTGGAGACGCCTTGGTGCTGCGTGCTGCCAGGGCCTATGAGTCGCTCCGCCCGGTTTTGCGTCCTGTGTCGTGAGCCTTCGCTCTTTCGGCTTGAAGCGAGGTGTCGTGCGTGGGTTATTTTGAGTATTTAAGTATCATTTATTCATTGAATGTCGATAGAATGAGCGCAAAGTAGGTTAAGAGGGGCGCTTATGCAATTGATATGGGTGGCGGGTCCAACAGACAAAGTCGTCAAATTCTCCATCACGTCCAGAACGGTGATGGGGGCCGTGGCTGTACTCTCCAGTTTGTTGGTGCTGGTGGGCTTTTTGTTCCATTTGGTGGGCGTGCGGGTGGCGATTGAATACATGCCCGAACTGGCTTATCGAATGGGCGGCGTGACCAGCCAAAGCGAACAAGAAAAAGCGGAGGCCACCTACCGGGCCAAGCTAGAGGCCTTGAACCACCAACTGTCCGGCGTCAGGGATCGTCTGCGCGAATTGGAAACCATCAAGGATGAGGTTTTGGGACGCTTGGGCATTGAAAAGCTCTTGTCGTTTTCGGAGCAGACCAAGGGGCAAGAGGTGGCCGGGCGCGGAGGGCCAATGAATTGGGTGCCCTCTTGGCCTTTTGGCTCTGAAAAACTCAACCGCCAGCTTGATCTGTCGCTGCAGCAAATGCACCTCTACGATGCAGCCATGGCGAACATGCAGACCCGCTGGAAATCTGATCTGACCAGCTTGGACGCGCTGCCGACAGCGCTGCCATTGGCGAGTGAATTACAATTGACCAGTTCATTTGGCATCCGGGCTGACCCGCTGACCCATTTGCCCAGCATGCACGATGGGATAGATTTTGTTGCACCCATCGGAACGCCTGTTTACACGACAGCGCCTGGCGTTGTGCTGCGCGCTGAGTACGCCGGCGCCTACGGCAATTTGGTCGAGGTCTCGCATGCGGATGGTTTTGTGACGCGTTATGCCCATTTGCGCGCCTTGAGTGTCAAGCCCCACGATGTGTTGCAGCGGCATCAGGAAGTGGGCAAGCTGGGCAACACCGGGCGCTCAACTGGCCCGCACTTGCACTACGAGGTGATTTACAAAGGGCAAGCCATGCACCCTGCTAAAGCCTTGGCAGCCTGGGCCAAATCCTGAGCTTTCAAAAAACCAACGACAAGGAGACAGACATGTTCGGAAAAAAGAAAACCACTTACACGCCGTTGGTCATGAGCCAAGAAAAATTCGACACCCTCATTGGCCGCCATGCAGAAATCCACGGCTGCTTGCGTTTGCAGGAAAGCGTACGCATTGACGGCAAGGTGGTCGGCAACATTGAAGCCCCCAAGGATGCCGCCATCTCTGTGGTGATCGGCCCCAATGGCGAGGTTCAGGGAGATGTGTTGGCCAACCGCATCATCGTTGCGGGCAAAGTGGCGGGCAACATCCATGCTTTTGAGCGGGTCGAGATCATGGCCAGTGCATTGGTCCAAGGGGACATCAAATACGCTTCGATGGCCGTGGAGCATGGCGCCAGATTGCTGGGGTTGTTGCTGCAAGTCGATGCTTCGGACGTGCCCTCACGCTCGGGCCAAGACGCCCACGAGGCCATTAAAAAGGCACAGACTTCCGTTTCTAACGGCTGACTTGGCCGAAAAATTAGCCGATTGAAATTCATTATCATCGGCGCATGACATTTTTAGCCATCGATGTGGGCAATACGCGTCTCAAATGGGCGCTGTACGACCAACCCAACCCCAGCGGCCAATTGTTGGCGCACGGCGCTGAATTCTTGGAAAACATCGACCGTTTATCTGAAGGCGCTTGGGCGCAATGGCCCCATATCGACCGCATGCTCGGTTCTGTGGTGGCCGGTGACGCCATCAAGCGGCGGGTCCAAGAGCAAATGGACATCTGGGACTTCACCCCGCAGTGGGTGGTGCCCAGTGCCCAAGAGGCCGGACTGACCAACGGCTATGACCACCCTTCTCGCTTGGGCGCGGACCGCTGGGTCGCCATGATCGGGGCCCGTCACCGCATGTTGGCCGCAGGACCGGCGCGACCTTTGGTGGTGGTCATGGTGGGCACGGCCGTGACGGTCGAGGCGATCGACGAAGAAGGCCGCTTTCTGGGCGGTCTGATTCTGCCCGGCCACGGCATCATGCTGCGCGCCCTCGAATCTGGCACGGCAGGGCTGCATGTGCCCACAGGTGATGTCCGGCCCTTTCCCACCAACACCAGCGACGCCTTGACCAGTGGCGGCACCTATGCCATTGCGGGCGCTTGTGAGCGCATGGTCCAACACCTGCGCGATCACACTGGGCAAGAGCCCGCGTGCATCATGACGGGGGGGGCGGGCTGGAAGATGGCCCCCAGCATGTCCTTGCAGTTTGAGTTGGTTGATAACCTGATCTTCGACGGGCTGCTGACACTGGCGGCGCAGCGTTTTGCCTGAACCTTAGCCCGGGCTCTGCGGGTTGTAGGCCGCAGTCAGGGCCTGCAAATGCGTTTGCAAGTCGGTGTTGGCCATGTAGGGCGTTAAAAGCGCCAGCACATGCTGCGCGCCCCGAGTCAGTGCCAATCCGGCGCTGGCCGGTTCCATGGCTTGGCGCGGGTTGCGCACATACTCATAACTCAGCCAATAAGTGACCATCACCGACATGCTGGCCGACAGCGTTTCAATGCTGTCTGGGTCGATGCGCATCAGGCCCGCAGCGGCCAAAGACTCCAGCATCAGCCTGAACGCATGGGTTTTGCGCTCCAGCACCGCATGAAAGTGCGTCTCCAAGTGCCGGTTGCCTGACAGCAAATTGTTCAGATCGCGGTACAGGAAGCGGTGGCTCCACACCTGCTCGAACAATGAATGCAAAAAGAACCAGGTGTCTTCCACATCCTGCACATCGGGTGCCGCGTCCAGCAAGCTCAGCATGGCTGATTCGTATTGGTCAAACAACTGGTTGACCAAGGCGTCTTTGGAGGGGAAGTGGTAGTACAGATTGCCCGGACTGATGTTCAGCTCGGCCGAAATCATAGTGGTGGAGACGTTGGGCTCGCCAAACCGGTTGAACAGCTCCAGTGTCACCTCAGCGATGCGCTCGGCGGTGCGGCGGGGTGCTTTTTTGGCCATGGCTAAAAACAGAGCCTGTCCATCAAGCCGTCTTTTTGGGACGCTTGGCGGCGCGGGCCGCCTGTGGTTTGGCTGGGACCGTTTGGCCTGGAGCCGTTTTGGCGGTGGCGGCTGTTTTGGGTGCAGCCTTGGTTTGCAATGCAGCCAGCTGTGCCTCCAGCTGCGCCACACGGTCGTTGAGCATCTGCATGTCCAGCAGTGAAGGCATGCCCAAGCGGTGCAAGGCTTTGGCCACGCGGTCTTCAAACAAGTGCTCCAGCTTGTCCACCCGTCCTGTGGTTTGCTGGCCGAAGTCGCTGGCGATGTGGCTCAGCCGTTCGGTGGCTTCTTGCAAGCGTTGCTGCGCCTCGGCCTGGCTTTTCCGCTGAAAGTTCAAGCCGTCATTGAGCAGGGCTTCAATCGCCTTGCTGCCTTGTTCTTGCGCTTTGGCCATGGCCCCCAAACCCGCCAGCCAAACATGCTGGGCGTTAGGCGGGGTGTTGTCTTGCGGATTGGCGGCGCTTGATTTGTTACGCGTGGTGTCGTTGGATTTGGCCATGGTGCACTTCCTGATCAAGGTATCACTTTAACCTGCGTTCGAGTGCAATGCTTCTAAAATCGCAACACAGTGGTGCCGCGCCCCGTGGCACCCAACAGATCCGCATCCTCATGACCCTTCTTGTCACCGGCGGCGCCGGCTTCATTGGCGCCAACTTTGTCCTCGACTGGC
>NZ_CALBEX010000551.1 GCF_937889215.1 uncultured Limnohabitans sp. | reverse complement strand
GCTGAACACACAAGGCCTGAGCGCCAACGAGTTGCAGTTGATGTCCAACGCCCCCGTGCTGCCTGAAAGCGTGGTGTTCAAATTTCAGAACCAGTTGTTGGCCCGTTTGGGGCCAGTGTCTTTGCCGCCCGTGATCGAACGCATGCCCGAGATCCGGGATGCGCCAGCCCGGCCTGTGCTGGACATCACACCGGTGGCCGCCGAGGACCGCGACGCGCTCGGTTTGTTTCAAGCCGAGTTGAGTTTTGATTACGCTGGGCACCGCGGCTTTTGGGCTGGCACGCAAATCCGTGTCATGGTTGGACACGGTGCGCAGGCCCGCATGTTGGTGCGCGATCTGCCAAGCGAACTGCGGGCCTGGCAAGCGCTGGAAACGTGGGGTTTGTCGGTGCGATCGCAAAACATGCTGGGTTTTGCGCCGCTCCAGCCTCAGCAGCGTTGGCTGGAATGGCTGGAGCAGGATTTTTCACCCTTGCGCGAAGCCGGATTCGAGGTGCGGTTCAGCGCCGGTGAAACCCACTGGCTGCGTGAGGCCGACGACGTGCACATCGACCTGTCGGGCGATGCCGAAGCGCCCGAAACCTCGCCTTGGTTTGATTTGTCGCTGGGCATGGACATCGATGGCCAGCGCGTGAACATCTTGCCTTGGGTGCCGACCATTTTGACGGCTTTGGCCCGCATCAGCTTGACCACAGCCGAGGGCGAGACCGCCAGCTTGCCGCCGTTTTTGTACCTGCCTGATCTGCAAGGCGAGGGCTTTGTGAAGTTGCCCACCGCCAAGATCGAACCCTGGCTGAACACGCTCATGGAGCTGGTGTCTGAACGCGGACGCGACTGGAGTGGCGACGAGCTGCGCCTGTCGCGCCTCGAAGCTTTGCGCACAGCCGCATCCTTGGGGGAGGGCGTGGCCTGGGCGGGTGCCCAAAGCCTGATGAAGCTCGTGCAGCAAATGCGCGGTATCGAGAGCCTGCCCGATGTGCTGGCACCCGCAAGCCTGCAAGCGACCTTGCGGCCTTACCAACAACAGGGCCTGAATTGGTTGCAGTTTTTGCGTCAGCACCAACTGGCCGGCATTCTGGCCGACGACATGGGCCTGGGCAAAACCCTGCAGACACTGGCCCACATCCTGATCGAAAAAGAGGCCGGTCGCCTC
>NZ_CALBEX010000550.1 GCF_937889215.1 uncultured Limnohabitans sp. | reverse complement strand
TGCTTGTGACCATGTGCTGGTGGCCAGTGACGACGAACGTTTTTTGGCCACTATCGACGAAGCCCAGCTCAGCGGCCTGAGTGTGCACCTTTTGGCCGACGAGTCGGCCCGCAACATGCCGCAAATGGTGCGCACCGATCCCGGTTGGGCCCGCTTGCTGGCCCAGGCCGATCGCCGGGTGGTGGTCAACTCTCAAGCCCTGGCCGACATGCTGCAAGGCAAGCTGCCTATCGGCATGGGCCTGGCGGTTGAAGACGTGGAAGAGTTGCGCAAGTCGATGCACGAGGTCATTACTGCCTGGTGGGCCGACGAGCCGGAAGATCTGCGCGAAGACCTGCGCGACGCGCTGCAGATCAGTCGCGGGATTCCGCAAGAAGTAGACCGCCAGCTTTTGCTGCGCATGCGCCAGCGCTTGGCTCGCGCCTTGAGTTTGCCCGAGAAGAAAATGCTGCGCGAAACCTTGAGGGCGGTGGTGGCCGAGCCTGTTGCAGCAACAGTCCTGCCTGGGGAAGGTTTTCCGCCTGACGAGATCGAGTGAGGGCAGCGACTGACAAGGCGTGGCCATGCACCAAGAAGCAGAAAATGCATTGGCCATGGCCTTGCACTTTCTGCGCTCCAGCGGCAGCGACGTGCCTGGTGCCACGCGCAAAGCGGTACAAGCCCTGGGTGCGTTGAACCGATTGGAGATGTTGGCCTTGGGCTCGGGAGCACGCACCACCGGGCGTGCCTAAAAAAAAGCCCTGAGGCTGGCACTTCAGGGCTGATCGAAGAGGGCGCAAAGAAGTCGGGTTCAACCCCGGCCTTCTCCTGTTGCATCAGATTTGGGCATGGTACTGGGTGACGCGCTCGACTTCGTTTTTGGAGCCCAGCATCACGCTCACACGCTCGTGCAGTTGACTCGGCTGCATGTCCAAAATGCGCTCCTTGCCGTTGGTCGATGCGCCGCCAGCTTGCTCGATGAGCCAACTCATGGGGTTGGCCTCGTACAGCAAGCGCAGCTTGCCAGCCTTGTGGGGTTCGCGACGGTCCCAGGGGTACATGAAGACGCCGCCACGCGTCAGGATGCGGTGCACGTCGGCCACCATGGAGGCGATCCAGCGCATGTTGAAGTCCTTGCCGCGTGGGCCATCCTTGCCCTGCAGGCATTCGTCGATGTAGCGGCGCACGGGCTCGTCCCAGTGGCGCATGTTGCTCATGTTGATGGCGAACTCTTTGGTGTCGGCGGGCACCTGCACGTTTTCTTGCGTGAGCACAAAGGAGCCTTGTTCGCGGTCCAAGGTGAACATGGCCACGCCGTCGCCGACGGTGAGCACCAAGGTGGTTTGTGGGCCATAGACACAGTAGCCAGCTGCCACTTGTTGTTTGCCGGGCTGCAAAAAGTCTTGCTCGGTGACGCCTTGGTTGCCTTCGGGCTTTTTGAGCACGCTGAAGATGGTGCCAATGCTGACGTTGACGTCGATGTTGGATGAGCCGTCCAGTGGGTCAAACAGCAAAAGGTATTCGCCTTGCGGATAACGGTTGGGCACCAAATAGATGCTGTCCATTTCTTCCGAAGCCATGGCCGCCAGGTGCCCGCCCCATTCGTTGGCTTCGAGCAGCACTTCGTTGGCGATGATGTCGAGCTTTTTTTGCACCTCGCCTTGCACGTTTTCACTTTCGGCGCTGCCCAGCACACCGCCTAACGCGCCTTTGTTGACCGCGTGGCTGATGCTTTTGCAGGCGCGGGCCACCACTTCGAGCAGCAAGCGCAAATCGGCTGGAATGTGGCCTTTGTCGCGTTGCTGCTCAACCAAGTAACGAGAGAGGGAAATTTTGCTGCTCATGGGGATTCCTTGGTTTCAGGTGCTGCTCAGAGCACGGCTGATGACTTCGCGCACGTCGTTCGACAGGTCGGCTTTGGCAGCCACGCGCTCGATCGCCACGCGTGCTGCCCCCCGATAGGGTTCAGCCAGGCGGCTCCAGCGGTCCATGGCGCGGGCCAGACGGGCGGCCACTTGCGGGTTGATGGCGTCGAGCGCCAGCACCTGCTCGCTCCAGTACACATAGCCAGCTGCATCGGCGCGGTGAAAGCCTGCCGGGTTAGCACTGCAGTAGCTGAAAATCAGGC
>NZ_CALBEX010000549.1 GCF_937889215.1 uncultured Limnohabitans sp. | reverse complement strand
GCTTGACTGGTGTGCTGGCCGACTCCAGGGCCATGACGCCAGCGGGCGATTTCAGCCTGGCCAGCACATTGAGCACATGCTCGCCGCTGGGCTTGCCCGCCTCCAGCGCCAACTCAGCGGCCACCAGTACCGCCTCCAGGCCGTGCGCCGGAACCGCAGCCAGCACCTGCGCCATCACGCGGTCACCGCCCTCATGGCGCAGCAGGATGCTTTGCAACAGCTTCAAGGGCCCTGGCAGGGTCTCAAACGGTGCCCCGTTGCGCAAAGCTCCCGGCTTGCGCTCGATCAGGCTCACATAGTGGCGCCAGTCGTAGAAGGTCTGACTGCGCTCGAAGCTGCGCACATGGCTGGCAACGCGCTCGTTCTCAGCTACGACCTCCAGTCGGTCCGGGTACAGGCGCAGGCTGACGACCTCGTGGGCGTGCTCGGTCGGCACGCTGTAACGGTTGCGCTGTAGATGAACCAGACTGGTGCTGGAGACCCGGGCCAGCACTTCGACGTAACCATCGAATGCCTTGGGGTTGGGCATCAGGCGGGTTTGCTCGTCCTGCAGCACATCAGCGACCTTCATCGCCGGCCAGTCCGGGTGATTGAGCTCACCCCAAGCCGTGCGGCTTTGCTCGGCCAGCCAGTCGTTCAAACTCGCCATGCTGTCCCAGCGCTGGCGCTGGGCCTTGTGCCAGATGCTGGTGCGCCGGTCGCGCACGTTTTTCTCGACGATGCCTTTTTCCCAGCCGCTGGCCACGTTACAGAACTCGGGCTCGAACAGGTAGTGCCCCGTCATGGCTTCAAACCGGGCATTGATGACCCGCTTTTTGCCCAGGCCTACCTTGTCAACAGCGGTTTTCATGTTGTCGTAGATGCCGCGCTGCGGTACCCCACCGAAAGCGGTAAAGGCGCGGGCGTGCGCATCAAACAGCATCTCATGGCTTTGACTGGGGTAGGCCACCAGCCAGAAGGCGCGGCTGGCACACAGCTTGGTGTGCGCCACTTCCAGGCGCCGTCGCAATCCACCCACCCAGGCGTATTCTGTGCTCCAGTCAAACTGGAAGGCCTCGCCGAGCGCAAATTTGAGCGGCACGAAGGCTGCCTTGCCCGCGTTTGCGGCCTGCTCTTTGCGCCAGGTCCGCGCAAAGGCGGCCACTCTGGCATAGCTGCCGCTGTAGCCAAGGCCTACCAGTTCTTCGTGCATGGCCAGTATCGTGCGCCGCTCGCGCTTGCCTCGGTAGGCGTTGGCCTTCAACCAGATCGCCAGTGTGTCGGTGTAACCGCTCAATTTGCTGGTCACCACCCGTTGCGGGTACTTGGGCTCGACCATCTGGTCTTTGCGCAGCCACGCCTTGATCGTGTTTCTTGCCAGCCCCGTTCTTCTTTCAATTTCCTTAATTGGCACACCATCTCGCAGGTGCAGCCGCCGAATCTTTGCCAGTGTTCCCACTTTGATCACTCCTTGGTCCCTCCTGCTTAAAAAGTAAGCAGGAGACTTTAATCAAGGGGTCAAATTTGGATGAAAAAACTCAACTCAAAGGGGTCAATTTCAGTTGAAAATCAACATTACGTCCACATCATTGCCCTGCTGGCCATCGTCCAGTTCATTTATTTCTGCATTCTGGTCG
>NZ_CALBEX010000548.1 GCF_937889215.1 uncultured Limnohabitans sp. | reverse complement strand
GCAATGATGGCGATCACGCCCACAAACAAGATGGCGAAGGGCAAATCGGCCATGATGAACAGGCTCGACGAGGTCAGAAAATTGCGCACGGATTCAAAATGGCGAATTTGAGAGGCAAAGGTGCCCACCGTGCTGGGCCGAGCGTCCATGCGGATGTCCAAGGCTTTGCCAAAAAAAACAGCCGAAAGCTCCTGATCGATGACTTTGCATGCGCGGTCCACCATGTAGGCACGAACTTGTTTGAGGACCAGCTCAATCAATATCGCGATGACCACCCCAATGGTCAACACCCACAGCGTTGAATAACCCTTGGTGGGAATCACGCGGTCATAAACCTGCATGGAATACAAAGCCGCCACCAAACCCACCATGCTGATCACAAAAGTGGCCACGACCGCTTCCAAAAAAACAGGGCGATAACGGCGAATAGAGGTCGCGAACCAGTCGGTTGCGCTCATGGCACGGTGCCCCGATTCACCCGGGCGAGCGGGCATGATGGTCAGCTTCAGCAGCCGTCCTTGCCGTGCATCGGCCATGGGCAACACACAGGGGTGACCCTCGGCATCTTGGCAAGTCAGGCGATGCCGCCCCGAGCCGCCACGCACCAGCAGCACCTGTTCCCCCTCTGAGCCAACCCACAGCAGCGGAAAATCAGCGGGCTTGAGGTTTTTGGGCTCGATGGTCTGGATATGGGCGGTAGGAAAGCGCCCCAGCCACCAAGCCTTGATTCGCTCTTCTCGGTTCAGGTTGTCCACCATCAAGCCATCGGTGGTGCGCGACATCATGCCAAACCGATGAGCAGGTACGGCCTGGCCCAAAAGCCCCGCCAGCCGTGACAAAACCACCGCCAATTTGCGGTCCAGCATCATGGTCGATGCGGCATCGACCTCAGTCATGGATCAAACTCAACTTGTCCAAGCCCAATTGACCGGTCAAAAGCAACAGACGCAACTGCAACAGCTGGGTGCTCGAGGCGACATCGACAGCGCTGTAATTGGCCTGGGCATTTTCACGCAACCCATTCAACACGTCCAACCAATTTTTCTTGCCGATTTGGTATTGCCGCAAGTAAGACGCCACCACATCGTCAGTGGCCGAGACCAACAACTTTGAAGGCTCCAACTGTTGGCCCAAGGCCTCCAAATCGGACAGTGCAGTGCGAACCTGTTGCGCCAACTGGCGCTCATACACGGCCGCGTTTTGCCGACTGTTTTCGAGCCGTGAGCGGGCCGCAGCCACCGAACTGCGCGCAGACAAACCGGGGCCAGGTGAAAACTGCAGCGACAAATAGGTTCGAATGGGATCAACGCCGCTTTCCGTGGCCCCCAAAGTCCGGCGGTGAGCCAATGCCAAAGTGGGGAAATAGCTGGCCTCGGCCATGTCGATCTGCGCCAGTGAAACCTCTTGCTGTGTACGCAACCTCAGCAGTTCGGCCGAGCTCGATTTGCTCGCCTCAATGGCCACACCTTCGTCCTACTGTTTCCAGTCGATGGCGCTCGGGGGCTTCAAATCACTGTGGGTTTACCCCACCAATTGCTGCAAGGCCAGCTCGGCCGTTTGCCAGGAACGCTTGAACTGGATGCGCTCCGTCACGGCTTGTTGAAAACGCGCTGTCGCCAACACTTGGTCGGTCAAGGGGCTGATTTGTGCCTCTACGCGCCGTTGAATCAACTCGAGCAGCTTGCGGTGCTCGGCTTCATTCTTTTGGGCCACCGCCATGCGCTCTCGCCAACGCAAAGCCTCAAAAAACTGGCTGCCTGTTTCTTGCATCAATGCGCTGCGCGCTTCTTGCAAACCGGCTTGCGCCAAAACCACTTGTGCATGAGCCAAGCGGTTTTGAGCGTCTATTTTTCCGCCCGCCCACAGCGGTTGCTGCACCAACAAGGCCCCAACAGGTCGGCCACCCGATGCCGTCGCTTCGGTGCTAACAGTCGGAAAACGCGACCATTTGGCGGTTTCCAGATCACTGTTTGCCGCATCCAGCTCGGCTTGTTTCGCCCGCACTGTCGGATGTTGACTGGCCGCCAAAACCAAGGCATCGGCCAAGCGCAATTCAGAGGCCATGGCCAGCGAAGCACACAAATAAAGCAGACCAGCGCAAACCATGCGGGTTTGCAACAAAACGCGAGGTGTCATTGGAGTCAAAAAACACAATGCAGTGTTTTATTAATTTAGTACTCAAATATTATTGCATGAGTTATCCAGAGAATTAAAAAACGCTGGTCTCTTGGAAGAAGCCAGTGTTAAAAAGGGCTGTGAAAAAATTCCAGCCCACGGGTGCGTTGCATGACCAAGACCAGTCAAGGTTCGCCAGTCAATCCGATCAAGGTCGGCTGGGGTCCGCCGTACCGGCTTCCTGACCAGGCCAGTCGCGGATGTAAGCCTTGAGCATGGTGTTCTCAAAGTTCTGGCTGTCGACCACGGCTTTGGCCACGTCGTAGAAACTGATCACCCCCATCAAGAGCGGGCCGTCCATGACGGGCATGTAGCGGGCATGGTGTTCAAGCATCATGCACCGCACCTCATCGATGTCGGTGCCCCCAGTGCAAGTTTGGGGTTGCGTGTCCATGGCTTCGCGCACCGTGGTGAGACCCACTTGTCCGCCGTTTTTCACAATTTGCTGAATCACTTCTCGAAAGGTCAACATGCCCACCAGTTGACCTTGGGCCATGACCACCAAAGAGCCGATGTCTTTGTCTGCCATGTCGTTCATGGCCAAAGACAAGGGCTCGTCAGGCTGCACGGTGAACAAGGTGCCGCCTTTGACGCGGAGGATGTCGCTGACTTGCATGGTGTGTCTCCTGAGGGAAGATTCGGATCAGATGGCATCTCAATATAGCCCACAATGACACACCGATTCAGGTGTTCCGCTCGCCTGATGCTTTCTTTTTTCGGAGACACCCCTATGGCTGGTTACAGCGATCCCGGTTTTGACACTTTGGCCCTGCACGCAGGCGCAGCCCCCGACCCGACCACTGGCGCACGGGCCGTGCCAATCCACCTGACCACTTCTTTTGTTTTTGAATCCAGCGACCAGGCCGCGGCGCTGTTCAACCTGGAGCGCCCGGGCCACGTTTACAGCCGCATCAGCAACCCGACCAATGCGGTGCTGGAGCAACGCATCTCGGCATTGGAGGGCGGCATTGGGGCCATCACCACAGCCAGCGGGCAAGCGGCTTTGCACCTGGCCATTGCCACACTCATGGGCGCGGGCTCGCACATCGTGGCGTCGAGTGCTTTGTACGGCGGCTCACACAACCTGCTGCACTACACCTTGAGCCGCTTTGGGATCCGCACAACCTTCGTCAAACCGGGCGACCTTGATGCGTGGAAAGCCGCCGTGCAGCCCGACACCAAACTCTTTTTTGGCGAGACGGTGGGCAACCCCGGCATGGACGTGCTGGACATCGAGGCGGTGAGCGCCATCGCCCACGAAGCGGGCGTGCCATTGCTGGTGGACTCCACCCTC
>NZ_CALBEX010000547.1 GCF_937889215.1 uncultured Limnohabitans sp. | reverse complement strand
CATCGGGCCAATCTTTTTGCTTCGGAGGCGGGTCATGGCTTGTTTGTCAAATGGCGATGGGGGCTTGCACAAGCGCGCAGCCATTGGTGCCGTGCTGCTGGCTGCAGGATCGGCCTCGCGCATGGGGCACCGCCCCAAAAGCCTGCTGGAACTGGACGGCGTGCCACTCATTCGACGTCAAATGCTGGCCTTGTCAGGCGCGGGGGTCAAGGACATTGTGGTCGTGCTCGGTCACTACGCAGATCGCATCAAGGAAGCCATCCGGGAATTGCCCGCCACACTCGTGCACAACCCCGATCCGGACGCCGGCCAGATTTCGTCGCTGCGCATGGGTTTGCAAATGCTGCCTCCCCAGATGGACGCGGCGCTGGTGGCTCTGGCCGACCAACCTCTGATCCGCTCGCAAGACATCGTCGACCTGATTTGCGCCTACAAAATGCGGCCCACGGGCACCCAAGTGGTGCAACCTTCCGCAGAGGGTTTGCCTGGCAACCCGGTCATGTTCAGCGCGCAAGTGCGCGCGCAAATTTTGGCCGATGCCCCCCATGTCGGGTGCCGCCAATGGCAATCGGCCCACCCCGACCAGGTACATGCCTGGGCCACACCGAACAGCCGCTACCGGGTCGATGTCGACACCGCAGAAGACATCGCGGCAATGGCTGCCCAAACCGGTCTCCAGCTCACATGGCCCGCTGACTTGGTGATTTCTGCATGACTTGGCCAGCAAGCGGGGTCATAGGTTGGGGTCTGGCAAACGGTGGGCGAACGGCGGGCGAACGCGCCACCCTGATTGGGCTTTGGCGCCTCTGTCACCAAGCCGACTTCGATCCCCCCTTGATCGTTGGATGATTGTTGAAACATCTGAAGCGAATGCCCTGAACGGACCACACCATGAACAGCATCGACATTGACGTGATCCGCACCGCCCTCGACTGGCAAAGCCGTGGCCACCGCGTGGTGCTTGGCACCGTGGTGCGCACCTGGGGCTCGGCCCCGCGCCCACCGGGCTCGCTCATGATCATTCGGGACGACGGCCAAGTGGCTGGGTCCGTCTCGGGCGGCTGCATCGAAGACGATTTGATCCGTCGTGTGGCCGCTGGCGAGCTGGCCATGCGCCTGCCCGAAACCACAACTTACGGTCAGACGGCCGAGGAAGTGCGCCGCTTTGGCCTGCCCTGTGGCGGCTCGGTGCAGGTGGTGCTGGAGCCGCTGTCGGCCCAATCACAACTGCGCGAATTGCTGGTGCTGATCGAGCAACACCAGCGCGTGGAGCGCCGCATGGACATGGCCACCGGCCTGGTGCGCATGGGGGCGGCCACCGAGGGCGACAAACTGCAATTTGATGGCCAGAGCCTGACCACGGTACACGGCCCACGCCTGCGCCTGCTCATCATTGGTGGCGGGCAACTCTCGCGCTATTTGGCCAACATGGCGGTCATGCTGGATTACCAGGTCACGGTCTGCGAGCCGCGTGTGGAATACCACGAAGGCTGGGACGCCATGGCCGGCGTGACCTTGTCCAACCAAATGCCTGACGACCTGGTGCTGGCCATGCGCCTGGACCACAACAGCGCTGTGGTGGCGGTCACGCACGACCCCAAGCTCGATGACCTGGCCCTGATGGAAGCACTGCGCACCCCCGCGTTTTATGTGGGCGCATTGGGTTCATTGCACAACAACGCTCAGCGCCGCAAGCGCTTGCTCGACTTTGACGTGAGCGAAGCCGAAGTACGCCAATTGCACGGCCCCGTTGGCCTGAACATTGGCGCTTTGACGCCGCCCGAGATCGCCATGAGCATCGTGGCCGAGATGACC
>NZ_CALBEX010000546.1 GCF_937889215.1 uncultured Limnohabitans sp. | reverse complement strand
GACATGGTGGTGTCAGCAACCACTTTGTTGCGCTTTGCAAACAAGTCGAGCTGGCGAATGGGCTTGAGCTGGTCGTTGTTGGAGGCCTTGAAACCGGACAACTTGGAGATCTTCATCACGATTTCTTTTTCGCGTGCGTCTGTCTTGGCGTAGTTGTAGAAGAAGTTTTTGATTTTTGTCTTGCTGGCTTCTGGCAGGCTCTTGGACATGACCATAGGGTCCAAGGGAATCAAAGGCGAGGTCCAAATGACTTTGATGTCTTTGAATTTCTCAGGCTGCTTGTTTTTGATTTTCTCCAGGTTTTCGCTGTTGTTGGTGGCCACATCCACTTGCTTGTTGGCCACAGCCAAAGCGTTGGTTTCGTGGTTGGCGCTGCGCACCACTTTGAAGATGGACTTGGCGTCTTTGTTGTTCTGCGAGAACACGTAATAGCCGGGCACCAAAAAGCCTGAAGTGGAGTTGGGGTCACCGTTGCCAAAGTTCAGGTTCTTGCTGTTGCTGAACATGTCATTGAGGTTGCTCAAGGGGCTGTCTTTGTGCGCGATGATGTGCGAGTAGTAGCCTTGGGTGCCATCGGCATTGACCATTTGGGCGAAGATTTCAGCGTTGGAGCGGTCCACGGCCTCCATGGCAGATTTGTTGCCCATCCAAGCGATTTGCACTTTGTTGAAGCGCATGCCTTCGATGATGCCGGCGTAGTCAGGCGCAAAAAACGCTTTGACTTTCAAGCCGGTTTGCTTTTCCATGTCGTCCAACAAAGGCTGCCAGTCGGCTTTCAGGTTTTGGGTGGCTTCGGTGGAAATGATGCCGAAGTTGATGTCTTGCGCCATGGCGCCGGTTGCGCACAGACCAATGGTCAAGGCGGCGATGGTTTTTTTGAACATGGTTAAAAGCTCCATTGGGTTAAAAAATAAATTCAAGCGGTTTGCGCCATTGGGGCTGACCAAACCAAGGTGGGACTTGGGGCATGGGGCGTGGGTGCGTTCAGGAGTTCGCTGCCACTCAAAAATTCGTCAGCTTGCATGCCATAAAGCTGCCTGAGCAAAGCGGGGGTCAAATTGGCCGAGGGCCCGTCATAAACCACCTGACCTTGGTTCAGTGCGATCACACGCGGGCAATAGCGAATGGCCATGTCCACTTGGTGCAAAGACACCACGACAGTGCGACCGTCTTCGCGTTGGATGCGCGTCAAAATCTCCATGACTTTTCTGGACGATTCCGGGTCAAGAGAGGCGATGGGTTCATCGGCCAAAACCAGGTTGGCGCCTTGCACCAAGGTGCGGGCAATGGCTGCGCGTTGTTGTTGACCGCCAGACAGCGTGGAAGCGCGTTGCGCATGACAATCCAAAATGTCCACGCGCTCTAAAGCCTCCAAGGCCAATGATTTTTCATGGGCATTGAACCAGCCGGTCATGGCACGCCACCAGGGCATGGTGTGCAAACGCCCGACCAACACATTCACCAAGACAGACATGCGGTCCACCAAGTTGAATTGTTGGAAGACAAAACCCACATGGGAGCGAATGCTGCGGATGTCGCCCGATATGCGGCCGTTGCGTTGCACGCAATGGCCGTTGACTTCGATCAGTGAGTCTTGCGCTTCATCGGCTGGCAGCAAACCGGCCACGAGGCGAAGCAGGGTCGATTTACCCGAACCCGAAGCACCAATCAGGGCCACCATTTCACCTTTTTCAATGTTCAGGTTGATGTCCCGCAATGCGTGTTTGCCATTGCTGAAATGCTTGTTCAATTTTTCAATTCGCAGTGCCATTTTTCCGACCTCATCAATCTGTCTAGACAATCAAAGTTTGACAATCGCTTGTGACAACTCTTTGACAGTTTTGGGAAGTTTTCAAGTCAGCCCACGAACAAGCTTCAAATCACCCGAGAGCCCTCGCGCCAAACCGCACGCACCACGCCATGGCGTTTGTTATGAGGCATGTCAACGAAGCGCACCTGAACCAAATCGGCGCGCAACCCGACAGCGATCTGACCTCGATCGTTCAGGCCTGTGGCTTTGGCTGGGTGGTGGGTCACGATGCTCACGGCCTGGGGCAGGGTCAAGACGTCGTCGTCCACCAAGCGCAGCACCGCACCCAACAAGCTGCCTGGAACGTAGTCTGAGGACAAGATGTCCAGCAAACCATGCTGGGCCAAAGTGATGGCCGAGACATTGCCAGAATGCGAGCCACCGCGCACCACGTTGGGGCCGCCCATGACCGTCAACAAGCCCAAGTCGTGAGCGGTCTTGGCCGCCAACACCGTGGTCGGAAACTCGGACATGCTGGCCCCTTCAGCGTGCGCTTGCTGCACATGCTGCACGGTGGTGTCGTCATGGCTGGCCAAGGCGACGCCGTGACTTTGGCAATAAGCCACAAAATAGCTGCGGTGGGGCTGGGCATAGCGGTCTTGCAGCTCGCCCGCGATGGCCACTTGACGGTCGAACTTGTCGTTCGACCAGCCTTTCTTACCGGTGTAGTAAACCCGGGCAACTTCGATGTTTTCCCACTGTCGCTGCCCAGGTGTGTGGTCCATCAGCGAAATCAAGCCCAAGCGTGGATGCGCTTCAAATGGTGAAAATAAGTCGATGGTGTTGGGTGCTGGCAGTTCGCATCGCACATGCAAATGGTGGTCTGCGCGCAATAAATTTTCGCGTGTGCAATGGTCAATCGTGTCCAGCACAGAATCCCATGTGCTGCCGCGCAAACTGTCCGGGTCGGCATCGCCCACGCCCAAAGCGTCGAAGACCGTGGTGATGCCTGCAGCCGCCACTTCCGCATCGTGTGCGAGCAAGGCTGGCATTTCAGCCCATTGGACTTTGGGGCGGGGCATCAGATGGCGCTCAAAGTTGTCGGTGTGCATTTCGACAAACCCAGGCATGAGGTAATCGCCGCCCAAGTCAATGCCTGGCACACCGTGAGCTGCGCCTTGGTCCACGGCGGTGATCAAGCCGTTTTCCACCACAACGCTGCCCAGCACCACTTCATGGGCCAACACCAAGCGGGCATTTTTAAACACAAGGGCACTCATGCGGACCTCCTGAATTGCGCTACATCCACTCGGCGTGTGGCCACAGCATCGCCCACTCGGGCGTCATGAAAAATGCCCACCAAGGCCGCGCCCCGTTGAACCGCCTCGCCAATCAATTCGATCACGGTTTGGCTGTTCTCAGCGTCAAGTGAGGCGGTGGGTTCGTCCAGCAAAAGCAGCGGGCGTGGCTTGATCAGGTTGCGGGCAATATTGATGCGTTGCTGCTCCCCCCCTGAAAAGGTGGCGGGCGGCAAAGACCAAAGGCGCTCGGGTATGCGCAAACGGGTCAGTAAAACCATGGCTTTTTCGCGTGCCGCATCCATGCCTTGGGGAAAATGGCTGGCGTCTTCGATCAGCGGCTCAGCCACCACATCGATGGCCGAGACCCTGGGGATGACCCGTAAAAACTGGCTGACATAACCCACTGTGTCGCGGCGCATGCGCACCAATTCACGCGGTGTTGCCTGCGTCAGTTCCAAAACTTTCCCATCGGCTTGGCGCACCTCAATGTGCCCACTGCTGGCGCGGTAGTTGGCATAAATGAGTTTGAGCAAGGTGCTTTTACCCATGCCCGATGGGCCGTCCAGCACCACACACTCGCCCGGGTCAACCGACAAATCGACCCGGTTGAGGACTTGCAGTTCGGTG
>NZ_CALBEX010000545.1 GCF_937889215.1 uncultured Limnohabitans sp. | reverse complement strand
CCCCATGGCCGGCCATTTGGCCCGCGCCGGTCACCACGTCACCGTGTACAACCGCAGTGCAGCCAAGGCCACGGCCTGGGCCGCCGAATGCCCAGGCAACGCCACCGCGCCCACGCCGCGTGAAGCCGCAGCGGGCGTCGACATCGTGTATGCCTGCGTGGGCAATGACGCCGATTTGCGCAGCGTGGTGTTGGGGCCAGACGGCGCTTTTGCCGGCATGAAGCCCGGCGCGATTTTTGTGGACCACACCACGGCCTCGGCCGAAATTGCCCGTGAGCTGTACGCCGAAGCCCAAAAGCTGGGTTTGCACTTTGTCGATGCGCCGGTCTCGGGCGGTCAGGCGGGCGCGCAAAACGGTCTGCTCACCGTGATGTGCGGTGGTGATGCGGCCGCTTTCGATGCCGTCAAGCCAGCGGCCATGGCGTTTTCGCGTGCCTTTACTTTGCTGGGCGCATCCGGTGCAGGTCAGCTGGCCAAGATGGTCAACCAAATCTGCATTGCAGGCTTGGTGCAAGGCCTGTCAGAGGCGGTGGCCTTTGGCCAGCAAGCCGGCCTGGACATGCACCAGGTGCTGGACGTGATTGGCAAGGGCGCAGCACAAAGTTGGCAACTCGACAACCGCGGCAAGACCATGGCCGACGACAAGTTTGAGTTTGGCTTTGCGGTGGACTGGATGCGCAAGGATTTGGGCTTGGTGCTGGACGAAGCCAAGCGCAACGGGGCCCGGTTGCCGGTCACGGCGCTGGTCGACCAGTTTTATGCCGATGTGCAAAAAATGGGCGGCGGCCGTTGGGACACCTCCAGCCTGATCCGCCGCTTGCGCTGAATTTGTGATGAAGCTCAGGGCTTGCGCAAGCCCAGCCACAGCACGGCAGACACCACCACGGCCGCCCCCAGCAATTGCATGGGGGCAATGGCCTGGCCCAGCAGCGCCCAGGCCAGCACCAGCGCAAACACGGGCTCGACGTTCATGATGGCCGAGTTGCTCACCACGCCCAACTTGGGCAGCACGGTGAACATGATGGTGAAGGCGGTGCCATACAGAAAAGTCAGCAGAGCCAGGCCCCACCAGCCGGGCACAGCCTGCGGCCACTGAAAGCCGCCTTGCGTGAGGGCCACGCTCGCGGCCAACACGCCCACGGTGGCCATGGTGGTGAAGGTGCGCAGACGGCCGTCCACACCCACGGTCTCGTGCTGGGTGAGCACCAAGGCCAGGCCAAAAGTCGTCGATGCTGCCAAGGCAAAACCCACGCCAGCCCCGATTTCCCCCCAATGCCGCGCTGCGCCCAAACCCGAGGCGGCACCCAGCACGTCCAGTGCCAGGGCCAGCCCAGCCATCATCACTGGCATGGCCCACAGCACGGCGCGCTCGGGTTGGTGGCCGTACAAAATTTTGGCCCACAGGGCCGTGGTCAGCGGGTAAGTGTTGAAGGCCAGCAAGGCCAGTGCCACGGGCAAACGCGCCACCGCCGAATACAAACACACGCTTTGCACGGCGATCAGCAGGCCCACTGCGCCCAAGTATTTGCGTTGCCCGGGCTTCACGCGAAAGGCCACCTTTTGTTGCCACAAGATCAGCGCCACCACACAGGCGGTGACACCGCTGCGCACCGTCACCGCCGTGACCACATCCAACCCGTGGTTGAAGGCGGTGCGGGCGGCCACATGGTTGGCCCCCATCATGAATGCGATCAGCAGCAAGGTGGCAAATGCGGCACCGGTCAAACCGGGTGGCGAGGCGATGCGGGGTGAACTCATGCCCTCATTGTTGCGGGTACAGCCCCAAACCCCTGGCATGCAGGCGACTGAGGCCCAGCAAGGCATCGGTGAAGGGCGTGGCCACCTTGGTCAGCTGTCCCAACTCCCGCACCGAGGCCACTAGGGCATCGAGCTCGACCGGCTTGCCCGCGTCCACGTCTTGCAGCATCGAGGTGCGAAAGGCTCCCAGCTTGCGTGTGACGGCGTGGCGGTCTTCGGGCGTCTGCGCGATCGGGATGCCGATGCGCTCACCAATGGCCTTGGCCTCGAGCATGATGCGGGAGACAAAATCGCGCACCAGCGGATCGTCCAGGATCACGTTGGTGGTGGCTCCGGTGAAGGCGCTGATGGGGTTGATGGTCATGTTGCCCCAGAGCTTGTACCAAACGTCTTTCTGGATTTGGGGCGAGACCGTGGCGTTGAAACCCGCCTGCGCCAACAAAGCCCCCAGCGCCTGCACACGCGGCGTGTCGGTCCCACTGGGCTCGCCCACAATCAAGCCGTTGCCAAAGTGGTGCCGGATCACGCCGGGCATGTCGACCGAGCAGCTCGCGTGCACCACACAGCCGATGACCTGGGCTGCGGGAATGCGCTGCGCGATCGCGCCGGCAGGGTCTACCGACTCCAAAGTGGCCCCCGACAGCGCGCCCCCAAAGCCTTGCAAAAACCACCAAGGCACGCCATTCATGGCGGTCAAGACCACGGTGTCCGGGCCCAGCAAGGGGGCGATGTGGTGGGCCACTTCGGCCATGGCGGGGGCTTTCACTGACACGATCACCAAGTCTTGCACACCGAGGTCGGCCGGGTTCTCGCGGGCCACCAATGAGGTGTGCATGTCTTCGTCGCCTTGCCGCAGCAGCAAGCCGTGTTGTTGCAGGGCTTCAAGCGTGGCACCTCGCGCGACCGCGCTCAAGTTGCACCCTTGCCGGGCCAGGTGCGTGCCGATCCAGCCACCGATGGCGCCAGCGCCGTAAATACAGACTTTCATACTCGCCACCCCTTGTCTTGCCGGTCGACTTGGCGCACCAGCGATTGAAATACGTCTTGGCCTGCGCCGTGGTTCGGGTTGAACTGCAGGGCGTCCCTGGTGCATTGTTCGGCAACGGCCTTAGGAACCACAATGGGCTGGCCCATGCTGAAAGTGGCCAGCTGGATTTCGCAGGCGCGCTGCAAGGTCCAGAGCACCGCAAAGGTTTGCGCCAAGGTGTGGCCCCAAGCCAGCAGGCCGTGGTTGCGCAAGATGACGGCTTGTTTGTCGCCGATGCTGCGCAACAGGCGCGGCGCTTCTTCGGCGTGGATGGTGATGCCCTCGAAGTCATGGTAGGCCACCATGTTGTGCAGCTGGGCGCTGTAAAAATTGGTCTGCTGCAAACCGCCTTGCACACAGGCCACCGCCACGCCCGCCGTGGTGTGGGTGTGCATCACGCAATGAGCTCCGGCCAGGCCTTCGTGCACCGCGGCATGGACCGTGAAACCCGCCGGGTTGACGGGGTAAGGCGAGCCATCCAGCACGCGCCCTTGCACGTCGATCTTGACCAAATTGCTGGCCGTGACTTCGCTGTAATGCAGGCCAAAGGGGTTGATCAAAAACTGTTTCTCACCCCCCGTGACGCTGTCCGGCAGGCGCAGCGTGATGTGGTTGTAAATCATCTCGGTCCAGCCCAGCAGGGCAAAGACACGGTAACAGGCGGCCAGCTCCAGGCGGGCTTGCCATTCATCGGGGTGCACCCGCGCTTGCAGCGAGGGCACGACCGGTTGGGGGGCGGGGAACATCGTGGTTTCCTTGTTCATTGAATTGAGGTCAGATCCCAATTAATACGTTGCGCCTTTGACGGTTGCAGCAACAGGCAAGTTCGACTTGAAATGCGCCGCCAAATCGGTGGTGTGGCGCATCAAGAGTTGGGTGTCCAGGCCCACTGCCACAAACACCGCGCCCAGCGACAGGTAGTGCGCGGCGAGTTGGCGGTCGGGCGTGAGGATGCCGGGGGCTTTGCCTGCTTTCAAAATGCGGGCGATGGCGTCTTCGATGGCCGCTTGCACTTCGGGGTGCGCGGCGTTGCCCACATGGCCCATGCTGGCCGACAAATCGGCTGGACCAATGAACACGCCGTCCACACCCGGTGTGGCGGCAATCGCATCGAGGTTCTTCAGCGCTTCGCGTGATTCGACTTGCACCAAGAGGCAGACTTCTTCGTTGGCGCGCTTGAAGTAATCCGGATAGTGCCCCCAGCGCGAAGCCCGCGCCCCGGCCATGCCGCGCACACCGCCCTGCCCGTCGTCCTGCGGGTAGCGCATGGCCTGCACCAGCTGGGCGGCTTGCTCGGCCGTGTCGACCATGGGCACCAAGATGTTTTGCGCACCCAAGTCGAGGTATTGTTTGATGAGCGCTGTCTCTCCCACAGGCACGCGGCACACCGGGTGGCTGCTGGGGTAAGCGGCCAGGGTTTGCAGTTGGGCCTGGATGCTGCGCAGGTCGTTGGGCGTGTGTTCGCCATCGATCACCAGCCAGTCAAAGCCGGCCAAGGCGCAGATTTCGGCGGTGTAAGCGCTGGCCAGGCCCATCCAAAGGCCGATCTGGGGCTGTTTGTTTTGAAGGGCTTGTTTGAAAAGATTCACAGGCGTGTTCATGGGATATTTCCTCGTTTTAAAGGGATGAAGGCTCACAGGATGTTGGGGTCGGGGTGGCGGCTCGGGCGATGTGGCAAAGCGAAGCGCCTCTGAGCTCGGGTCGCCACCCCGGCCCCAACATCCTCCCGCTAACGCAAGACGAAGCCACTGCAGACGCATCCAAACGCTCAAACAAACCGAAACTCCAGTTTGCTCAGCGGCCCATAGTCCACATCAAACACATCACCCACTTTGGCCACCGCCGGTTTGGTGAACGAGCCGGCCAGCACGATTTCGCCTGCTTGCAGGTGCTCGCCCCACGGAGCCAGTTTGTTCGCCAACCAGGCGATGCCCACCGCCGGGTGTCCTTGCACGCCCGCCGCCAAACCGGTTTCTTCGACCACGCCGTTTTGTCGCAGTACCGCCCCGCACCACGGCAGGTCGGTCGTGAGCGGATCGACCCGCTTGGCCCCGAGCACGATGCCCGCATTCGCCGCGTTGTCGCTGATGGTGTCAAACACCTTGCGCATGACCTTGGTGTGGCGGTCGAATTGCTCAATGCGCGAATCGATGATCTCGATGGCGGGCGTGACGTAGTCGGTGGCGTCCAAAACTTGCTGCACCGTCACGTTGGGGCCGCGCAGCTCTTTTTTGAGGATGAAAGCCAGCTCCACCTCAACACGCGGCGCGATGAAAGCGGTGAAGGGGATGTCCAGCACTTGGCCGGGCGTGCAGGTGTAGCGCATGTCGTCCAGCAGCGTGCCGTAGTCGGGCTCGTCGATCTGGCTGGACACCTGCATGGCGCGGCTGGTCAGGCCAATTTTGTGGCCGATCAGGGTGCGCCCTTCAGCGAATTTGATCTGCATCCAGGCGCGGTTGATGCGGTAGCCGTCTTCGATGGTCATGCCCGGGTAGCGCTTGGAAAAGTGCTCAATTTGCACCCGGGATTTTTCGGACTGGTTCAGCTCGTGCGCGAGCTGCTGGATTTGGTCTTCGGTGAACACGGACATGTTTCAGGCCTTGTTGAAAAGCGGATGGAGGTTGCTGTGCTTGGCATCAAACACCTCGGGGCCGACATCAATTTGCAGCGTGATGCCGATGTGACGTTGGGCCATGACGGGGGCAAAAAAGGCCTTGGCCACTTCGAGCAAGGTTTGCCCAGCACGTTGCTGGGTGGCCTCGCTTCGGCCCCGGCCCATGCGCAGGTTGAGGTACACAAAAGCGTAGTCGCCCGTGCCTCCTGCTTCTCGCCCTGCTGCACCGCCATCGGCCACGGCATAGTGCGGTGCAGGATAGGCCAGTACACGCGTGCCGCCGGTCGGAAAGACCTGTTGGCCTTCCTCGTCCTTGACGGTGAGCATGGCATCGGCCATCTGGCGGCACAAGGTGGTCATGTTGACTTCAGCGTCAAGCTGGCCGGTGTAGAGGATCACGAGGTG
>NZ_CALBEX010000544.1 GCF_937889215.1 uncultured Limnohabitans sp. | reverse complement strand
CCCCGGCCAAAAACTCTTCAGCATGGCCATTGCCCTGATCTTGGGCGGCGCCATTGGCAATGTGATCGACCGCCTGCTGCACGGCTACGTGGTCGACTTTCTGGACTTTTACTGGGGCACCTGGCACTTCCCGGCCTTCAACGTGGCCGACAGCGCCATCAGCGTAGGCGCGGCCTTGCTGATCCTGGACGAGATTTTGCGGGTGAGGCGCGGGCGTTGATCCCCCGCGCACAGGCACCACCCAAAGCACAAACCACCAAATAACGCCAAGTCAGTTAAGCTGTTGGGCTGATTTTTAAAATACGGAGATATCCATGCCAGGCTTGTTGCCCCACATCGACCCAGACGGTCTGCTCGAATTTTCGGTGGTCTACACCGACCGCGCCCTGAACCACATGTCCAAGCGCTTTGGCGGCGTGATGACCGACATCTCGCGCATGCTCAAAACCGTCTACGGTGCTCACTCGGTGGCCCTGGTGCCTGGCAGCGGCACATTTGGCATGGAATCGGTGGCCCGCCAGTTCGCCACCAACCAGCACGTCATGGTGATCCGCAATGGGTGGTTCAGCTACCGCTGGACACAAATCTTTGACATGGGCCAGATTCCCAAGAGCCACAGTGTGCTCAAGGCCCGTCGCGTGTCCGAGTCGTCACAAGCGGCCTGGACGCCTGCCCCAATCGAAGAAGTCAAAGCCGCCATCGCCTCAGAAAAACCTGCGCTGGTGTTTGCCCCGCATGTGGAAACTTCGGCCGGCATGATCCTGCCCGACGGCTACCTCAAGGCTGTGGCCGATGCGGTGCATGCGGTGGGCGGCCTGTTGGTGCTCGACTGCATCGCCTCGGGCGCCATGTGGGTAGACATGAAAGCCACGGGGGTGGATGTGCTGATCAGCGCCCCACAAAAAGGCTGGAGCAGCTCGCCTTGCTGCGCCATGGTCATGCTGAGCGAGCGTGCCCGCCAAGCCATTGACAGCACCACCAGCACCACCTTCGCGATGGACCTGAAAAAGTGGCTGCAAGTGATGGAGACCTACGAAGGCGGTGGCCACATGTACCACACCACCTTGCCTACCGATGCCTTGCAACGCCTGCAAGAGACCATGCTGGAGACCGAGGCCTATGGCTTTGCCAAAGTCCGCGACGAACAAATGGCCCTAGGCCGCGAAGTGCGTTCATTGCTCTTGCAGCATGGCTTCCCCAGCGTGGCCGCGCCCGGTTTTGAAGCGCCTGGCGTGGTGGTCAGCTACACCACCGACCCGGACATTCAAAGCAGCAAAAAGTTTTTGGCTCTGGGCCTGCAAACCGCTGCGGGCGTGCCGCTGCAGTGCGACGAACCGGCCGACTTCCGCACTTTCCGCATGGGCTTGTTTGGCCTGGACAAATGGCACGAAGTGCCTCGCACGCTGCAGCACCTGAGCGATGCACTGGAAACCCTCGCCCCCAAGGCCAAACTCGCCGCTTGAGCCTCGGCCTTGAACGGCCATAAAAAAACCGCTGAACCCTTGGGGTCAGCGGTTTTTTTCATTCAACGCCGCGTGAACAGGCAACCGACGCCAAAGCGCCGACACCCCAGCTTCACAGCTTCACAGCTTCACAGCGTGATGATGGTGCAACCCGTGGTCTTGCGGGCTTCCAGCGCGATGTGCGCGTCTTGGATGTTGGCCAGCGGGAAAGTCTGGTCGATGTGGATCTTCACCTTGCCGCTGGTGACGGCCTCAAACAGGTCATCGGCCATGGCTTGGGTGCTTTCACGCGTGGTGATGTGGCTGAACAAGGTCTGGCGCGTGACATAAATGGAGCCTTTGGGGCCCAAAATGCCGGGCGAAAACGGGGCCACAGGACCTGAGGCATTGCCAAAGCTGGCCATCAGGCCAAACGGGGCCAAACAGTCGAGCGACTTGTCCCAAGTGTCTTTGCCCACAGAGTCGTACACCACTTTGACGCCAGCAGCAGCAGTGATCTCTTTGACCTTGGCCTGGAAATCTTCAGTGGCGTAGTTGATGCAAAACTCGGCCCCATTGGCCATGGCCAAAGCACATTTGGCATCGCTGCCTGCCGTTCCGATCAGTCGCAAGCCCAAGGCTTTGGCCCATTGGCTGGCGATCAGGCCCACACCACCGGCTGCGGCGTGGAACAGCACAAAGTCACCCGCTTTGAGGCCACCCTGGGGCAGCGTGCGCTTGAGCAGGTACTGCGCCGTCAAGCCCTTGAGCATCATGGCAGCACCCGTCTCGAACGAGATCGCATCGGGCAGCTTGCACACGCACTTGGCGGGCATCACACGCACTTCGCAGTAACTGCCGGGCGGCTGGCTGGCATAGGCGGCGCGGTCGCCCACTTGCAGGTGCGTCACGCCCTCGCCCACTGCCTCGACCACACCCGAGGCTTCCATGCCCAGTTTCAGCGGCATGGGCAGGGGGTACAAACCACTGCGCTGGTACACGTCGATGAAGTTCAGGCCGATGGCCTTGTGGCGAATGCGGATCTCGCCGGGGCCAGGTTCGCCGACCGTGACGTCGACGAGCTTCATGACTTCGGGACCACCGTTCTGGTCAATCTGGACGGCAAGGCTCATGGGTATCTCCTGATAGGTAAAAAAACAATGCTCGACTTTGCCACGAAACCAATTTTCTGAGGCCCATCAGGGACAGCTCGGCGACAGGGGGAAAACCCGAATGCGGCTACAGTTCGGCATGTCGCAAAAACTCACGCCCACCACCGCTTTTCTGTTGACGGTGCCGCCCCTCATGTGGGCAGGCAATGCCGTGGTAGGCCGCCTGGTCACCGACTTGGTGCCCCCCATCACGCTGAATTTTTTACGTTGGGCGGTGGCCTTTGTCATTTTGCTGCCCATGGCCTCTTGGGTGCTGCGCCCAGGCAGCGGACTGTGGACCCACTGGAAGCGTTTTGGACTGCTCAGCCTGCTGGGCGTGGGGTGCTACAACGCGCTGCAATACCTGGCACTGCAAACTTCTACCCCGCTGAACGTGACCCTGGTGGCCGCCAGCAGCCCAGTGTGGATGCTGGCCATTGGAGCCCTGTTCTTTCAAGCCCCGGTGCGTCGCGCCCAAATTTACGGCGCGGTTCTTTCTATCTTGGGCGTATTGACGGTGCTCTCACGAGGCGACTGGGCCCAACTCATCCAAGTGCGCCTGGTACCTGGCGACTTGTTTGTGTTGCTGGCCACGGCCTGCTGGGCTTATTACAGCTGGCTGCTCAGCCGCAAAGACGAGCCCGAGGGCATACGCCGAGACTGGGCCGCTTTCTTGCTGGGCCAAGTGGTGTTTGGTTTGGCTTGGTCTGGCCTGTTCGCGGGCATGGAATGGGGCCTGACCGACGCCCAGATCACCTGGGGCTGGCCGCTGCTGGCCACCTTGGCATTCGTGGCCGTGGGCCCTGCGGTGCTGGCTTACCGCTGCTGGGGCTTGGGCGTGCAACAAGCCGGCCCAGCGGTGGCCGGTTTCTTTGCCAACCTCACACCCTTGTTTGCCGCCATCTTTTCGGCCGCATTTTTGGGCGACTTGCCACACACTTACCACGCCCTGGCCTTTGGGCTGATCATCGGCGGGATTGTGGTGTCATCCCGGCCATGAATCGGCTTGGGCCGCCTGCGCCTTGACCCATTGCACAAAGGCCGCGGTGGCCACGCGTGCGCGGTCGGTGTGGCGCACGCTCATGAAATGCACCGGGCGCACCAGGGCGGGCCAACAATCTGCACCCAACACCACCAAATCGCCGCGCTCGATCTCGCGGGCCGCCAGGCGTGTGCTCTCCAGGGCCACCCCCATGCCATCGACCGCCGCGGCAATCGCCATGGCCGCACGGTCAAAAGAGGGCCGCGGCCCCATGGGCATGGCCAGCTCATGAAAGGCAAACCACTGCGGCCAGCC
>NZ_CALBEX010000543.1 GCF_937889215.1 uncultured Limnohabitans sp. | reverse complement strand
TGACGTGGGGTCTTTTGTTGGTGGTGTTGGCCGGATCGTGGCAAGGCGCAGACATGCGGCCGATGGAGTTGTTCCGCGACTCCAGCAACATGAGCGAATATGCCGCCGAATTTTTTCCACCCAATTTTGCGCAATGGCGCATGTATGTGGAAGAAATGGTCATCACCCTGCAGATCGCGTTGTGGGGAACCGCATTGGCCGTGGTCACCGCCATTCCCATGGCCTTGCTGGCTTCTGCCAACATCGTGCCCTGGTGGATCTACCAACCTGTTCGCCGCTTAATGGACGCTTGCCGTGCCATCAACGAAATGGTGTTTGCCATGTTGTTTGTGGTCGCCGTGGGACTGGGGCCATTTGCAGGGGTTTTGGCACTGTGGATTCACACCTCTGGCATTCTGGCCAAGTTGTTTTCTGAAGCGGTAGAAGCGATCGACCCCCAACCTGTAGAGGGCATTCGCTCAACGGGCGCTTCGGCCCTGCATGAAATTGTCTACGGCGTGATTCCACAAGTGATTCCACTTTGGATTTCATTCACGCTCTACCGTTTTGAGTCCAATGTGCGGTCCGCCTCCGTGGTTGGCATGGTGGGCGCCGGCGGTATTGGTGTGGTGCTTTGGGAAATCATTCGTGGCTTCCAGTATGCAGAGACCTGCGCTGTGATGCTGATCATCATCTTGACTGTGAGCGTCATCGATTTGGTGTCCGCGCGCATTCGCCAATTTTTTGTGTGAGGTTTTCGATGCCTTTGATGCTTTCAGAAGTGCTCGATTTGTTAGAGCAAAAAGGCCAAAGCCAATACGGCATGGAAGCGGTCAGCCAACTGGCCCATGCATTGCAATGCGCACACCTGGCAGAACAAGCGGGTGAGACGCCAGAGACCGTGGTCGCTGCTCTGCTGCACGACTTGGGGCATCTTTTGGTGTCAAAACGCGCGGGAGTACAAGATCAAAGCACCCAACAAGACGACCTGCACCAGTACATCGCATTGCCTTTTTTGCGCGGCTTGTTTCCTGACGCGGTGTTGGAACCCATTCGCTTGCATGTGGATGCCAAGCGCTACCTGTGTTTGATGGAGCCGAGTTATTGGGCCAGCTTGTCGCCTGCTTCCCAGAACAGCCTGCTCAAACAAGGCGGTATTTTCAGTGAAACCGAGGCTGAAGCCTTTATCTCGCAGCCCTTTGCTTCGGAGTCCGTTCGCTTGCGGCGCTACGATGATCTGGCCAAAGACCCCGCCAAGATTGCGCCCGATCTGAGCCATTACAAAGAGCTGTTGCAGCAAGTAGCGCACTGAGCTTGCAGACAAGCCTCAACGGTCCATGGCACCGACATGGTTGCCACACAACAATTGACAGGCCCCATGATGTTTGAATGGAGGGTGTGAATTCCACACATGCCTTGCAAATCGGGCCTTTATGGTCAGATGTTTCGTCTACGCGCGGAGCAACATTTCGCAATGGCGTGACAGGGTCAAGATCACACCGACTCTTCAGCGCCTTGTGCATCGGCGACGCGATCGAAATCCATCAGTTGGGCCAAATCATTGCGACGACCCACACCCTGGTAAGCCATGCCCAATTCGCTCAGGGCTTCAGGGTTGTAAAGGTTGCGGCCATCCAAAATGAAGGGCTTGCGCATCAGGGCTTTCATGGTCACGAAGTCGGGGTTGTGAAAATTTTTCCACTCGGTCAAGACCATCAAAGCATCCGCGCCTTCGAGCGCTTGCATGTCGGTGTCTGCCAACTCAAACCGATCCATCAGCTGCGGCTCATTGACCAGGTCCAAGCGCAAAGCTTGCAAAGCTTGCAGGCCTGCCACAGGGTCAAAGGCGCTCACCTGGGCACCACGCAGCAGCAATTGGCGAATCACCACACGGCTGGGGGCCTCACGCATGTCGTCGGTGTTGGGCTTGAAAGCCAAGCCCCAAATGGCAATTTTTCGACCTGACAAGTCGTTGCCCATGCGCTGCGTCAGTCGGTCCACCAACACCGTTTTCTGGCGCTCATTGACGACCTCAGTGGCACTGACCAAGTCCATGCTGTGGCCGTGCGCCTTGGCGGTATTGACCAGCGCCTGTGTGTCTTTGGGGAAGCAGCTGCCCCCATAGCCACAACCGGCATACAGAAAACTGTGCCCAATTCGGCTGTCAGCCCCAATGCCGCGGCGAATGTGGTCCACATCCGCACCCAAAACATCGGCCAAATTGGCCATTTCGTTCATGAAAGAAATGCGCGCAGCCAGCATGGCGTTGGCGGCGTATTTGGTCAATTCAGCGCTGCGCACATCCATCCACACAGTGCGGGCATGGTGCCGGTTGAAGCTGGCATACAAATCACCCATCATGCGTTGGCTGCGAGCGTGGTGCAAGCCCTCATCCACACCGACCACAATGCGGTCAGGACGCATGAAATCATCGATGGCAGCCCCTTCCTTCAGGAATTCGGGATTGGACACCACATCGAACAAATCGGGTGACATGCCACGCTGCGCCAATTCATGCGACATGGCAGCACGCACTTTGTCTGCCGTACCCACGGGGACAGTCGATTTGTTGACCACCAACTTGAAGCCCTTGAGGTGGCGGCCGATGGTGGCCGCCACAGACAGCACATGGCCCAAATCGGCTGACCCATCTTCGGCAGGTGGTGTGCCCACCGCGATGAACAAAATGTCGCCATGCTCCACCGCTTCACACGCATCGTTGGTAAAACGGATGCGCCCATCGGCCCGGTTGCGGCTGAGCAACTCTTTGAGGCCAGGCTCATAAATGGGCACCTCACCTTCTTGCAAAGCCCGTATTTTTTCTTCGTCCTTGTCCAAGCACGCGACCTTGAAACCCAGGTCAGACAGGCAAGCGCCTGTGACCAAACCGACGTAACCCGAACCAATGACTGTGACGCGCATGACAACACTCCTTGAGTTACATGCATGTTCATGGTTGGGCATGAAAAAATCGTGTCAGCTGCAATAAGAAATTGTGACAAACGATGCCATCACACATAAAAAAAGCCGCTCTCTTGCGAGAGCGGCAAAAACCTTGAAGAAACTAAAAGCGCGAGATCAGAAGGCGTACTTCATACCCACTTCAAACGCGTCACCTGCATTTTTAGCGGCGTCCTTCTTCAACATGTCGACATACATCGTCATGTTCTTGAAGGGCGTGTAACCAAGGCCCAAAGACAACTCTGTGCGCTTGTCTTTGCCTGTTTCGTCGACATTTTGCATGGCCATACCCACGTCAAAAGCACCCATCTTGTACTTCAAGCCTGCACCCATGATGTCAATTTTGCCCGCTGTCACTTTGTCTGTCTTGGCCACCAAACCCATCAACGTCAAGTCACCCATGCCGTACTTGATGGTGGCACCAGTTGTTTTCTTGTTCGTAATTGCAGACCCCGATGAAGAAAACTTATTGAGGTTGACAGTGCCAACACCTAAGGTTACAGCACCCATTTTGTACAAAGCTGTCACACCAAAACCTGAGCCAGTTTTGGTTTTGTCATCTGTGCTTGTGGCGCGGCTGGCTTCCACAGCCAAAGTCAATGGACCCATCGGCTTGATCCACTGCAAACGACGTCCATCGTTGTCTGAAGCGGCTTCAGTCACGTAAGCACGCTCACCATGGCCCACACCCAAGGACTCGAGCACATTGTCTTCAAAATAGCTGTCGAATTGACCGACAGAAAAACGCCCCATGGACTTGCTGTTGATGCCCAAACGAACATCATCCGTCACCACATCGCCGTTGTCACCGATCGGCTCATAGTCAATTTCGATTTCACCAAACAGCGTCACGTCTGACGAAACCTGATGGTCCGCCTTGATTTCGATCTGGTTGAGGCCTTTGCCTGTGAACGCTTGCTCGCTCAAGCCCGCGCTGTTTTTCACATCTTCGTGGTACGCGCCCACTTCGACATTGATTTGAAATTTTGTGTCTTTGTTGACTTGAAACTCAGCCGCAAAAGCGGGTGTGGCCAAAGCGGCCGATACGGCCAAGAAAAGCGCAGATTTTTTCATCATGACTTGAGTCCATTGAGAAGTTAATAAATTGCCGAGAAGTGATCAACTCAACAATTTCTATCTTCGTATCGACAAATGTCATGTCTATGAAATTTTTATGAAGTTTTAAAGACGTCCCTTTTTTGGCTTGCCGTCAACTCAGTCAACGTGAGGCATCAATCCAGGGAAGGCAAGACACGGCTGGCAGGGAACAACAACTTGAAAGTGGAGCCTACGCCCACCACGCTTTGGATTCGCAGCTCGCCGCCATGACGCTGCATGACATGCTTGGTGATGGCCAAGCCCAAACCGGTGCCACCGGTTTCTCTGGAGCGGCAGCGGTCCACCCGGTAAAAGCGCTCGGCCAAACGCGGCAAATGCTCGGCCGCAATGCCTGGCCCGGTGTCATGGACGGCGAACACCAAGCCCTCTGCCGCACTTGACCAGTTGATCTGGATGCGGCCCCCCAATGGGGTGTAACGGATCGCATTGCTGACCAAATTGGAGACCGCGCTCAACAACTCCGAGCGCGAACCCGTCAAACACACATCGGGCACAGGCGCAAATTCCAATTGGTGCACAGGCCCCTCGCCTTTGTTGGCCATCCAGTCAGAGAAGGCTTGCGCTTCAGTGGTCACTTGCAGCATCAAGGCAGCCAAAGAGACTTTGTCCTGAGTGCTGGGCAATTGACTGCCCTCCAGTTGCGAGAGCGTCAACAAATCCGCCACCAAGGATTGAATCCGGTCCGATTGCACCGACATGAGTTGCAGGTAGTGCTGGGTTTCTTGCTCGTTCAAAGGAATGGACTGCAGGGTTTCCACAAAACCACTGAGCACCGTCAAAGGCGTACGGATTTCATGCGACACATTGGCCACGAAGTCACGGCGCATGGCATCGGCCTGGGCAAGGGCCGTGATGTCGCGCGTTAAGAGCAGCAAACGCCCTTCACCGTAGGCATGCAACTGCACCGACAGTTTTTGGAGGTTCAAGGCCGAGCTGCCGCGGCCCTCAATGACAGCCTCTGAAGCGTGGTTGTCCTGCGAGAAATACCGGGCAAACACAGGGTCTCGCACCAGGTGCACGATATGCTGTAGGTGGTCTCTTTGCGCATCCAGACCCAAATGCGACGCAGCGGTGTCATTGCACCATTCAATGCGGGCTTCTTCGTCCAACAAAATCACACCATTGGGCGAAGCCTGAATGGCCAGCAAAAAATCCTGCAATTGTTGTTGGCGCAAAGTGGCCCGCCTTTCCTGCTGGCGCACCAAGCGCTGCACGCGCTCAGCGATTTCGCGCCATACACCTTGCCATGGCGGGTCTTGGCGCAAAACCGGCGCACTCAGCCAATTCTCGAGACGGTCCAGCTTCCACTGCAGCATTAAGCCGTGAACAAACAAAGCCAACAAAGCCGCAAATGCAGCACCAAGGACGCCGCCAAAAAACCAGCCAGGTATTCCCGCCAAGCCCACCAAAAGGAGCATTTCGAGAAGCAAAAAAAACATGAAAAAACCTGGCTTTAAACTGAAGGATTAGAGGTAAATCGGTAACCAGCACCACGCACGGTCTCGATCATGTTGCCCGCCTCGCCCAGCGACTCTCGCAGGCGTTTGACGTGAACATCCACCGTGCGCTCTTCGATGTAGACGTGGTCGCCCCAAACTTTGTCAAGCAAGCCTCCCCGGCTGTGCACCCGCTCGGGGTGGCGCATCAGGTAGTGCAAAAGTTTGAACTCGGTGGGGCCCACCTTGAGGGGTTTGTCGGCCAAGTTGACGCGGTGCGTATCAGCATCGAGTTGCAAGTCGCCCATTTTGACGACGCCCCCCGAAGCCTCGGGCACGCGGCGGCGCAGCACCGCACGGATGCGGGCCAGCAGCTCACGCGGTGAAAACGGTTTAACAATGTAATCGTCTGCACCTGCGTCCAATCCGGCCACCCGATCGGCCTCATCGCCCCGCGCGGTCAGCATCAGAATGGGCACAGCCTTGGTGCGTGCAGACGCACGCCATTTGCGCGCCAGGGTCAAGCCACTCTCTCCCGGCAGCATCCAGTCCAGCAAGATCACATCGGGCAAGATTTCATCGAGCTCGCGCTGGGCAGTTTCGGCGTCGATGGCCCACATCGGCTGAAAGCCGTTGTGCCGCAAATTCACCGCAATCAGTTCGGCGATGGCTGGCTCGTCCTCGACAATCAGAATGCGTGGAATGGTTCTCATAGAACCGCTTTTTCGATGTCCGTCAATGCAGTGTGGCGCACATCGGCACCCTTGACCACGTAGATCACAAACTCGGCAATGTTTTTGGCATGATCGCCAATGCGCTCAATGGCCTTGGCCACGAACAACAAGTCGAGACTGGCGGAGATGGTGCGCGGATCTTCCATCATGTAGGTCACCAGTTTGCGAACAAAGCCGTTGAACTCGGCGTCGATCAAATCGTCTTCTTTCAAGATGACCAGCGCAGTATTCACATCCAGACGGGCAAAGGCATCGAGCGCTTTGCGCAGCAAGCCTGAGGCCAAGTCGGAAGCAACACGCAATTCGGATGAGGGCAAATTGCGAGGACTGCCTTGCGCAAGAATCAGCTTGACCATACGCGCAATGCGTTCGGCTTCATCGCCAGCGCGCTCGAGGTTGCCCGTGATTTTAGAAATCGCCATCAACAAACGAAGATCCCGGGCAGTGGGCTGACGCCGAGCGATGATCGAGGCCAGTTCGGCATCGATTTCTACTTCCATGCTGTTGACTTGTTTTTCGGTCGCAATGACTTGGTCAGCCACCTCAGAGCTGAATTGGGCCAAAGAGTAAACCGCATGACGGGTTTGTGACTCCACCAAGCCACCCAGCTCCAAGAGACGTGAAGAAACTGCCGTCAGATCCGCATCAAATTGGCTTGAAATATGTTTGTCCATAGCGTTCTCCTGATCAGCCAAAACGGCCGGTGATGTAGTCTTCGGTTTCCTGACGCGCAGGTTTCATGAAAATCTGCTCAGTCTGGCCGTACTCCACCAGCTCGCCCAAATACATGTAAGCCGTGAAGTCAGAGACCCGTGCGGCTTGCTGCATGTTGTGCGTCACCATGGCCACGGTGTAATCATTTTTGAGCTCATGCACCAGTTCTTCCACCTTTGCAGTGGAGATAGGGTCCAATGCCGACGTGGGCTCATCCAACAAGATAACTTTGGGCTTGACGGCCACTGTGCGCGCAATGCACAAACGTTGCTGCTGTCCACCGGACAAAGACAAGCCGCTTTGGTTGAGTTTGTCTTTCACTTCGTTCCAGATGGCCGCCTTGGTCAGTGCCCACTCCACACGCTCGTCCATGTCAGCACGGCCGAGTTTTTCGTAGAGCTGAATGCCAAAGGCAATGTTGTCGTAAATGGACATAGGAAACGGCGTCGGCTTTTGAAACACCATGCCCACTCGGGCGCGCAGCAAGTTCAAGTCTTGTTTGGGATTGAGAATGTTTTGTCCCTCAAACTTGATTTCCCCTTCGGCATTTTGACCGGGGTACAAGCTGTACATGCGGTTGAGCGTGCGCAGCAAAGTGGACTTGCCGCAACCCGAAGGGCCAATGAAGGCAGTCACTTTGCCCTCGAGGATGTCCAAATTGATGTTTTTCAACCCCTGAAACTTGCCGTAATAAAAATTCAAGTTACGAATTTCCAAGGCCACTTTTTGATCTTTCAAGGCCGACAGACTTTGTGTCATAACTACTCCAAAAAATTAACGCTGCGTGTCTTGACGGAACAAGATGCGGGCAATGATGTTCAGCCCCAACACCACCAAGGCGATCAACAGCGCGCCGCCCCAAGCCAAGTTGACCCAGTTGTCATAAGGGCTCAAGCCAAATTGATAGATCACCACCGGCAAATTGGCCATCGGGCGACTCATGTCGGTGCTGAAGAACTGGTTGTTCAAGGCCGTGAAAAGCAAGGGAGCAGTTTCGCCAGCCACCCGTGCCATGGCCAACAAGATGCCCGTCACCACACCCGCCTTGACGGCACGCAAGCTAACCGACAAAGACACTTTCCAACGCGGTGCACCGAGTGCAAATGCGGCCTCTCGCAAACTGACAGGCACCAGGTTGAGCATGTTTTCCGTGGTGCGCACGATCACTGGAATGGCAATCAGGGACAAGGCCACAGAGCCTGACCAACCTGAGAATCCACCCAAGGTGGCCACAAACAGGGCATAAACAAACAAACCAATCACGATGGAAGGTGCCGACAGCATGATGTCGGTCACGAATCGGGTCAAGGTCGCGAAACGGGACACTTTGCCGTATTCAGCCAAGTAGATGCCGGCCAAGATGCCGATCGGTGTGGCCACCACGATGGTGCTCATCAAAATCATGCCGCTGCCCACAATGGCATTGCGCAATCCACCGCCATCGGTTCCCGGAGAAGGCGTGTCCTTGAGGAACAAGTCTGGCCCCAGGGCTGCAAATCCTCTGGAAAACAAGGTCCACAAAATCCAGCTCAAAGCCAGCAAGCCCAAAGTCATGGTAAACATCGACAGGGCGATGCCCAAGCGATTGACGAACAAACGTTTTCTATAAATCGGGTTCATGCTTTCCTCACGCGCCATTTTTGGCTGAACTGCGACGAATCAACCATCGCGAGATGGCCAGCACGAAGAAGGTCAGGACAAACAACAACAAGCCCAGGGCGAACAGCGAAGATATGTGCAGCCCCGGGCTGGCCTCGCCGAACTCATTGGCCAAGGTCGACGCAATCGACGTGCCTGGCGCAAACAAACTGCCCACAATGCGGTTCGCGCTGCCAATCACAAAGGTCACGGCCATGGTTTCACCCAGCGCGCGTCCCAAGCCCAGCATGATGCCGCCAACCACACCAACCTTGGTGTACGGTAAAACGATGTTGCGCACCACTTCCCAAGTGGTGCAACCCAAACCGTAAGCAGATTCTTTGAGCACCTCAGGCACGGTTTCAAACACATCGCGCATGACTGAAGCAATGAAGGGAATGACCATCAAAGCCAGCACGATGCTGGCGGTCAAAATACCAACGCCAATGGGGGGGCCACGAAACCAGGCCCCAATCACAGGCACATCTACCAAAAGCGCCTGAATCAGCGGCTGGACATACTGGGCAAACAAAGGCGCAAAAATGAACAAGCCCCAAATGCCATACACAATGGATGGCACACCTGCCAACAGCTCAATGGCGGTGCCCAAAGGGCGCTTCAGCCAAGCCGGGCAAGTTTCGGTCAAAAACACCGCAATGCCAAAGCTCAAGGGCACAGCGATGGTCAAGGCAATCACAGAGGTGATGACCGTGCCATAAATGGCGGCCATGGCCCCAAACTTTTCTTCAGGGACATTCCAGACATTGGTCCAAATGAAATCCACCCCGAAATGCTCAAAAGCCGGCCAAGCTTGGCTCGCCAATGAGATCAATGTCCCCACCAATGCCGCCAACACCAAGACCGCCAACATCAATGTGACATAGTGAAACAGCTGGTCTTGAAGCTTGAATCGCGCCACACGCGATGCCTGCTCTGTAGCACCTTTATTGATTGGGTCTGTTGAGGCCAAGTTCATGACAACACTTTGTATATAACGCCCACACACTGGGCAAAAAATCGGGTGGCCCGCAGGCCGCCCTTCTGTATCACCCCAAGGACCAGAGCCTCGGGGGATTCATCATGACCCCTATTACTTGATACGGGTCATTTCTTTCTCAACCATCTTCACCACGTTGGCTGGCAAAGGCACAAAGCCCAATTCAGCAGCCATTTTTTGGCCATTGTTCAAGGACCAGGTGTAGAAGTCAACCACACCTTTTTGCTTGGCAGCATCGCCTTTTTCGTAAGCAACCATGTAAGTTGCAGTCACGACTGGCCAAGCATTCTTGCCAGCTTGGTCTGTCAGGTCAGGCGACATACCGGCCACATTGAAATCTGCACCGGCGGCGGCTTCTGCGATGGTCTGCTGGGTAGGCAAAACAAAGTTACCTGCCTTGTTTTTCACAGCCAAGAATGTCATGTTGTTTTTCATGGCATCGGCAATGTCGACATAGCCGATAGCACCCACGATTTTTTGCACGTTGGCTGCAACACCTGGGTTGCCCTTGCCACCCACAGCGTTGGCTGGCCAGTTCACGCTGTTGCCCACACCTACGTCACGCTTGAACGCAACGGACTGCTTGGCCAAATAGGTCGACACCAGGTTGGTGGTGCCAGAACCGTCCGAGCGGTGGGCCACAGTGATCGCAGTACCAGGCAGTTTCACACCAGGGTTCATGGCGGCAATAGCAGCATCGTTCCACTTGGTGACGGCACCGCGCATGATGTCAGCGATGGTAGAACCATCGAGCTTGATGTCACCGGATTTGATGCCAGGCAAGTTCACCACAAAAGTAGCACCACCCATGACGGTGGGCACCTGAACTTGGGCATTCTTCTGCAAATCTGCCACTTTCACAGCGGTATCTGTACCCGCGAAATCAACAGTTTTGGCGTTGATCTGTTTGACACCACCGGATGAACCGATGCTTTGATAGTTCACTTGATTGCCAGTTGCGGCCTTGTAAGCTTCAGCCCACTTGGTGTACACAGCATAGGGGAATGAGGCGCCAGCGCCAGTGATGTCAGCGGCAAAGCTTGTAGCTGCAATGGCGCTCAGGCCAATGGCGGCCACGATGGTTTTTAATTTCAACATATCAGCTCCTGATTCAGGTTCACAAAAAATTCCGCCAACAACCTGCTTGCTGCTGACTGATTTCACTGTAGCCCTCAATTGTGACAAGTTTGTGTCAAAAAGCCTTGGTTTATGTGGCAATTGCAAAAAATCCGCAGGAGCTGCAAACAAAAAAACAAGCTCTAGGCTGTGAACCGGGCCTCAAAACCTTGCAAATCACGACACAGAAATGGCTGCCGGTGCTTAAAACTCGACCTCATGCCCCCCAGCGAATCGATCAAGTAAGTAAACCCTCACCATCCGGGCCCACCCTCGTCTCTTGGGCACGACCCACTTTCTGTGGGCCTGCAATCACTGTTCGGATACCCCTTTCTCCTTTTAAAAAATCACTGGCATCAGTCCTCGGCTCTGCATTAGCCTCCAGAACAGAATGTTTTGCTTGTTTGGGATGTCTGGGGCCTGGATACCGTGCTGACGGGACGCTTTGCATGTTGATCCCTCCAAAAAAAACGGCGCGCTGAAGCAGCGCGCCATTAACAAGCGGAATACTCCGTTATTGAGATCAGTATTTCAAATTGATCTGAAAAATAGCAGTC
>NZ_CALBEX010000542.1 GCF_937889215.1 uncultured Limnohabitans sp. | reverse complement strand
AATCCATTGACGAGCTGGCCCATTACCGTGAGCATTTCATCCGCTTGTGATTTTTCAGGGAAAACCCTAGCGGTTTTTTCTGATCCATGCCATAATCGCAGGCTCGTTGCACAGATGTGCGGCGATTCACACATCTCCCTTCATGCCTTGACCCAACGATAGGGTCACTCACAGCGGCCAGGCTTCATGCCAAGCGCCACTCGCGAGCACCGTTTGATGGTTGATGTTTTTTCAACCTTGCGGTGCCTGCGGCCCAATGCAACAGTTTTTCTGTTGGCGGCCGTTGTTCCGTGCGAGCTTTATAGAACCACATGACTGACACTTTGAACACAGTGCAGGACGACTTGTCGCCTGCCGAAAACACATCCATCGCCACCGAGTCCACGGCACAGACCGCCCCGACCAATCTGGCCACCGAAATCATGGTCGCTGCGGCGGCTGAAATCACCCCCGATGCAGCACCGGAAGTCGCTACCGAAGTGACCGAAGAAGTTGAAGCCATCGCCGACGTGCCCAACGGTTTCGTCGAATTGGGCCTGGCCCCTGAGCTGGTGCAAGCCGTGGCCGATCTGGGCTACACCCAGCCCACCGCCGTGCAATTGCGCACCATTCCTTTGGCTTTGCCCACTGCAGGCGGCTCCAAAGACGGCAAGTCCAATGGCTACACCGACATGATGGTCTCCAGCCAGACCGGCAGCGGCAAAACCGCCGCTTTCTTGCTGCCTGTGCTGCACACCCTGATTCAGCAAATGGCCGAGCAAGAAGCTGCCGAGCGCGCCGAATTCGACCAAGCCTGCGCCGACGCCACCGCCAAGGGCGAACCCGCCCCCAAGCGCGCCAAGCGCAAAGACCCCACCAACCCACGCAATTTCAAGGCCCCCGCCCCCGGCGCCCTGATCGTTTGCCCCACCCGTGAATTGGCCCAACAGGTGGCGCAAGACGCCATCGAGCTGGTCAAGCACACACGCGGTCTGCGCGTGGCCAACGTGGTCGGCGGCATTCCTTACCAATTGCAAATTGCCAAATTGCAAAACGCCAACTTGGTCGTGGCCACACCTGGTCGTTTGCTCGACCTGCAACGCTCCATGCAAATTAAACTGGACCAAGTGCAGTTTTTGGTGGTGGACGAAGCCGACCGCATGCTCGACCTGGGCTTCTCGGACGACTTGGCCGACATCAACGACATGACCAGCCAGCGTCGCCAGACCATGATGTTCAGCGCCACGTTTGCGCCGCGCATTCAGCAACTGGCCATGCGCGTGATGCACGACGGCGGTTCTTCGGTCCAGAAAATCCAGATCGACAACCCCCAGGAAAAGCACAACAACATCAAGCAGGTGCTGTTCTGGGCCGACAACGCCCAACACAAGCGCCAGATGCTGGACCACTGGTTGCGTGACGCCACTATCGACCAAGCCATCGTGTTCTCCAGCACCCAAATCGAGTGCGACGGCTTGGCGGCCGATCTGCAGCAAGACGGCTTCTCGGCTGTTGCCCTGCACGGCGCCCTGAGCCAAGGCATGCGCAACCGCCGCCTGATGGCGCTGCGCAATGGCCAGGTCCAGATTTTGGTCGCTACAGACGTCGCTGCTCGCGGCATCGACGTGCCCACCATCACCCACGTTTTCAACTTCGGCTTGCCGATGAAGGCCGAGGATTACACCCACCGCATTGGCCGTACAGGCCGCGCCGGCCGCGATGGCCTGGCCGTGACCTTTGCAGAAATGCGTGACCGCCGCAAAATCGGTGACATCGAGGCCTACACACG
>NZ_CALBEX010000541.1 GCF_937889215.1 uncultured Limnohabitans sp. | reverse complement strand
CTGCTGCCAGCAGGCAGTGATTGGAAAACCCTCTCGCGCCTCTTGCCCTATTTGTGGCAATACAAATGGCGCGTGCTGATTGCCCTGAGCCTCATGGTGTGCGCCAAGCTGGCCAACGTGAGCGTGCCTTTGCTGCTCAAGGAGTTGGTCGATGCCATGAGCCTCAAGCCCGGCGACCCGCAGGTCGTGTTGGTGGTGCCGGTGGCACTGTTGGTGGGTTACGGCGCTTTGCGTTTGTTGACCTCGGCTTTCACCGAGTTGCGCGAGCTGGTATTTGCCAAAGCCACCCAAGGCGCTTCGCGCAGCATCGCCCTGGAAACCTTCGAGCACTTGCACGCTTTAAGCCTGCGCTTTCATCTGGCGCGGCAGACCGGGGGCATGACGCGCGACATCGAGCGCGGCGTACGTGGCATCGAGTCGCTGATTTCGTATTCGTTGTACAGCGTCATTCCGACCTTGATCGAGGTGGGTCTGGTGTTGACCATTTTGGCCGTCAAGTTCGACGCCTGGTTCGCGGGCATCACCTTGGCGGCCTTGGCGTTTTATATCTTCTTTACGGTGCGTGTGACCGAGTGGCGCACCCAGTTTCGCAAACAAGCCAACGAGTTCGATTCGGCTGCCCACACGCGGGCGGTTGACTCGCTGCTGAACTACGAAACCGTCAAGTACTTTGGCAATGAGCGCTTCGAGGCGGGCCGCTACGACGAAAGCCTGGAGCGCCTGCGTTTGTCGCGCCTGAAGGCACAAACCTCTTTGTCGGTGCTCAACACCGGGCAGCAGCTGATCATCGCGTCGGCCTTGGTGGCCATGCTCTGGCGTGCTACCGAAGGCGTGGTGGCCGGGCGCATGACCCTGGGCGATTTGGTCATGATCAATGCCTTCATGATCCAGCTCTACATCCCGCTCAACTTTTTGGGTGTGCTGTACCGCGAGATCAAGCAAAGCCTGACCGACTTGGACAAGATGTTTGTGCTGATGGACCGCGAGCGCGAAGTGGCTGACGCGCCTGGCGCGCAGGCGCTGGCTTTGCAAGGTGCGCCCGATGTGGTGTTTGACCGCGTGTCGTTTGCTTACGAACCCGATCGCCCGATCTTGAAGGACATCAGCTTCACCATTCCTGCGGGTAAAACTGTGGCGGTGGTTGGGCCTTCAGGTTCGGGCAAGTCCACGCTGGCGCGCTTGATGTTCCGTTTTTACGACGTGCAGCAGGGCTTCATCCGCATCGCAGGGCAAGACATCCGGCACGTCACGCAGTCGAGCGTACGCCAAGCTTTGGGCATCGTGCCGCAAGACACGGTGCTGTTCAACGACAGCGTGGCCTACAACATCGCCTATGGCCGCCCCGGGGCCAGCCAGGCCGAAATCGAGGGCGCAGCGCGTTCGGCCCGCATCCACGACTTCATCGCCTCCACGCCCAAGGGGTACCAAACCTCGGTGGGTGAGCGCGGCCTGAAATTGTCAGGTGGCGAAAAGCAGCGCGTGGCGATTGCGCGCACCTTGCTCAAAGACCCGCCGATATTGGTGTTTGACGAGGCCACCTCGGCCCTGGACTCGGCGAATGAACGCGCCATTCAGGCCGAGCTGGCCAGCGTCGCGCAAAACAAAACCACCTTGGTGATCGCGCACCGCTTGTCCACGGTGGTCGATGCCCATGAGATTTTGGTGATGGAAGCGGGACAAATCATCGAGCGCGGCAACCATGCCCAGCTGTTGGCCAGCCAGGGTCGCTACGCCAGCATGTGGGCGATGCAGCAGTCCAGCGAGTGAACCCGGGTTGTCCTGTAGGTCGGGCCTTCAGGTCCGACGTTGTGCACCAACACCTCTTGAAAATGTCACTTTGCGAAAAGATGGCTGTCGGACCATGAAGGCCCGACGAGGGATGGTTTCGTAGGGCCTTCAGGTCCGACAAGCATCGTTTTGCGCAGCGACCATGGCGGGCTTGCTGCGCGAGTTTCAGCGTTCGTCGAAGCTGATCACCACGCGCTCGCTGGTGGGGCGCGCTTGGCAGGACAGGATGAAGCCTTGTTCAACTTCGGGCTTTTCGAGCGTGAAGTTCTTCTCCATCTCGGTTGTGCCTTCCATGACTTTGCAGCGGCAGGTGCAGCACACGCCGGCTTTGCAGGAGTAGGGCAGGTCCAGTCCCAGAGACAAAGCAATGTCCAGAATCTTTTCGTTGCGGCGCATCGGCATGTTGTAAGGCTTGCCGTCCAGCACCACCGTGAGTTGCACTTCACCCGATTCACCACCAGCGCTGTTGGATGCCTGGGCGCGTTCATCGGGTTTGCCTAGAATCGCTTTGGCCCGTGCTTCGGGTGTCAGTGCGTCCAAGCTGGGCGAGCTGAAGCGTTCGGTGTGAATGCGCTCGGCTTTCAAGCCTGCGCTCAGCAGTGCCTGTTCGGTGGCTTCGATCATGGCTTCTGGCCCACAGACGAATACCTCGTCCATGCTGCTCACAGGCAAGAAGGCATCGATGATGGCTTGCACTTTGGCCGCATCGATGCGGCCTTCGAGCAGCGGCACTTCTTGCGCCTGGCGGGACAGGACATGGATCAGCGTCAGGCGTGAGGGGTAGCGGTCTTTCAGGTCTTGCAGCGCTTCGTTGAACATCACGCTGTCCATGCGGCGGTTGCCATAGACCAGGGTGAATTTGCTGTCGGGTTGTTCTTCCAGCGTGCTCGACAAAATGGACAAGATGGGCGTGATGCCCGAGCCTGCAGCAAAACCCACACGGTGGATGGCGTGGGCGCGCTGCACTACAAAACGGCCATCGGGCGGCATCACGCGCAAGGTGTCGCCCGCTTTGAGTTGGCTCGCGGCCCAGTTGGAGAACACGCCCCCTTGCACGGGGCGAATGCCCACTTCGAGCACACCGTGCTTTTGCAGTTGGCTGCGGGCCGAGCTGATGGAGTAGCTGCGGCGCACGTCGGCACCGTCGATGTCTGCTCGCAAGGTCAGAAACTGGCCCGGCTGGAAGTCGAAGCTGCTGCGCAGATCGGCGGGCACGTTCAGCGTGATGGCCACGGCGCCTGCCGCTTCGGGGTTGACGCGTGCGATCGGGAGGTCATGAAATCGGGGTGCGGACATGGTGCTTCACGGCGGCAATGCCGCTCAGTAAGGTTTGAAGTAATCGAAGGGCTCCATGCAAGCCAGGCACCGGTACAGGGCCTTGCAGGCTGTGGAGCCGAAATGGGAGGTTTCGGTGGTGTTGGCCGAGCCGCATTGCGGGCATTTCACCACCTCGGGCTTGGCTCCACGGGCTGCAAACTGCACCACGCTGGCCGCCCCTGTGCCGCTGCTGGCGCAGGTGTGCGGGGGGGCAATGCCGTAAGCGCGCAGCTTGTCTTTGGCCGCGTCGGTCATCCAGTCGGTGGTCCAGGCGGGGGCCAGTTGCGTGACCACGCGGCCTTGCAGGCCGTTAGCCGCCAACAAGGCTTTCACGTCATCTTCGATCGCACCCATGGCGGGGCAGCCGCTGTAGGTGGGCGTGATGACCACCTCCAGACCCGCATCCCCTGCGCGCACGTCGCGCAAAATGCCCAGCTCGCGCAAAGTGACCACCGGAATTTCCGGGTCGGTCAAGGCGTCGAGCAGGACCCAGGCGCGGGCCACATCGGTGGCGTTGGACTGCGAATTGAGGGCAGACATGGCTTGCACTTACCAGGTGGCTTGTGGGTGGGTGCGGGCCAGGCTTTGCATCTCGGCCAGCACGAAACCCAGGTGCTCGGAATGGAGACCTTGCTTGCCTGTGGGCACAAAGCCGCCGTCTGCTGGACGCTTCAAGGTAGCCTCTTGCAGGGCCTCGTTCACGATCTGGTTCCAGTCGTTTTGCAAAGCGGCCATGTCGATGCCCGTGCTGTTGGCCAGCGCGGCGGCTTCGTGCGGGCTGCCAGCCCAGAATTCCTGGGTGTAGGGGATTAATTGGTCAATGGCCGCTTGCGCTTTGGCGTGGGACTCGTCCGTGCCGTCACCCAGACGCACCACCCAGTCGCGCGAGTGGCGCA
>NZ_CALBEX010000540.1 GCF_937889215.1 uncultured Limnohabitans sp. | reverse complement strand
GCAAACTGGCCGCAATGCCGACGCGATCCGCAACAATCTGAAAAAGATCAAGATGCCCGATGGCTTCAAGATCGAGTTGTTTGCCGTGGTGCCCGATGCGCGGCACATGGCCGTTGCCCCATCGACCAACATGCTCTTTGTAGGCACGCGGAAAACCACGGTGTGGGCTGTGACGGACCGCAACAGCGATGGCGTAGCCGACGAGGTGAAGTCCTTCGCTCCTTCGCTCAACTTCAAGGTGCCCAATGGCGTGTGCTGGACCAAGGACGGTTTCCTGGTGGTGGCTGAACACAACCGCGTGCTGAACTTCCCAGCCGCCGAATTCTTCTACGAAGGCCCGGATGTTGCCGTGATCGAAGTGGTGCCACAGGGTAAGTTGATCCCGACTGAGCACGAGTCTTACAACCACGGTGCGCGCACTTGCCGCGTGGGTCCGGACGGCAAGCTTTATGTGACGCTGGGTCAGCCTTTCAACGTGCAGCCTGCTGACAAAGTGGACGAGTTCAACCGCTTGGGCATTGGCGGTATCGTGCGCATGGACCCCTTTGATGGCAGTGGCCGTGAGGTCTTCAGCATCGGCATGCGCAATTCTGTGGGCCAGGACTTCAACCCCAAAGATGGCAGCTTGTGGTGGACCGACAACCAGACCGATGGTTTGGGCAACGACATTCCACCCGGTGAGTTGAATCGTTCGACCAAGAAGGGCGAGCATTTCGGCTATCCCTATTGGAACGGCAAGTTCAAGGTGGCAGGCTCTTCCGCAGCACCTGACTTGAAGAACATGAAAGAGCCCGCCAATGCGGTGTTCCCTCAAGTCGAATTCCCAGCGCACCAAGCGCAATTGGGCATGACTTTCTACGCGGGCAAGCAGTTCCCAGCCAAATACCGTGGTGGCATTTTTGTCGCCTCGCATGGTTCGTGGAACCGCAGCCCCGCCAGCGGCGCGCTGATCAACTTCGTTTCGTTGAAGGCTGACGGCACGGCTGACAAGTCCGAGGTGTTTGCTGAAGGCTGGCTGAGCCCTGAAACCGGCACCTACATCGGTCGCCCGGTGGATGTGGCCGTCATGAAAGATGGCTCCATGCTGATTTCGGACGACTACGTGGGCGCGATCTACCGCGTGACCTACGGCAACTGATGTTGTGATCGATGAAGGCACCCGCGCTCCGCGGGTGCCTTTTTTTCCAAGGATGTAAAGGTTGAAGATGTTTTCAGCAAAAGCAATCGGTTTTCAGGCGCTGGGTCTGGCATTGGCCATGAGTTTGGGTTTGGCTTTTCAGGCCCAAGCGGCAGACGTCAAAGCGGGCCAACTCAAAGCCGGCATGTGCGTGACCTGTCACGGCGCCTATGGTTACTCCACCATGCCCAATGCGCCCCACTTGGCCGGTCAGCCTGCCATTTACATTGAAGAGCAACTCAAGCAATACCGAAGCGGCAAACGCGTCAATGCGGTCATGGCGGTCATGGCCAAGCCTTTGACAGATGCCGAAATTGAAAATCTGGCGGCTTGGTACGCCTCGATACCGATCGAAGTGGGCAAGCCCAATTGAGTGGCTGCCGATCCGATTTAATCTGAGCAGCCCAGTTTTTGTGGGGTGCTGACTTCATGATCAAGAAGGTGTACCCCGTGAACGATAAATTCCAGTTCCCCCCCCGCCCCATTCTGGTTGCCATTGCATTGCTCTGTGTGGGCATTGCACAAGCACAAACACGGACTGAGCCCGGCACCACAGAGGATGCTGGGGCGCTTTCGCCCGTGGTCGTCTCTGCCGAGCGCTCAAGCGGCGGTGTCTGGCGAGGTGCCGGATCGGTCGATGTGGTCGATGGCAGTGAATTGCGCGACGGGCAAGCCCAGGTCAACTTGTCAGAAAGTTTGGGGCGCGTGCCGGGGCTGGTCATCCGCAACCGGCAAAACTACGCCCAGGACTTGCAAATCTCGGTGCGCGGCTACGGTGCACGCGCCACCTTCGGCGTGCGCGGGGTGCGCCTGTTTGTGGACGGCATTCCGGCCAGCGCGCCGGACGGCTCGGGCCAGGCCGCCAATTTCCCGCTGGGCAGTGCCGACCGGGTCGAAGTGGTGCGTGGCCCCATGGCGGCGCTCTATGGCGCATCTTCAGGCGGAGCCATGCTGCTGTATACCGAAGACGGCCAGCAACCTGGGCAATGGCGCACGGGAGTGGTGGCAGGCTCTGACGGCTTGTGGCGCTTGTCCACCCAAGCGACAGGCCAAACCGGCACGGTGCAAGACCCCGGCTGGTCGTACGCCGTCGATTTGAGCCAGTTCGAAACCGACGGCACGCGGCCCCAGTCAGCGGCTGACCGCAGCACGGCCAATTTGAAACTCTCGCGTCCGCACGAAGGCGGGCGCACCGTGCTGGTTTTCAACCGGCACAGCAGCTTTGCGCTAGACCCGCAGGGTCTTACCCGCCCCGAACTGGACACCAACCCCAAGCTAACCAGCGCTTCTGCACTGGACTACAACACCCGAAAAACGGTGTCGCAAACCCAGCTTGGTTTGGCCTTCGAGCAAGCGCTGGGCAATGGGCACAAGCTGGAGTTGATGGGTTATGGCGGTCAGCGTCAGGTCAAGCAGTTTCAGTCGATTCCCAAAACCTCTCAAACGCCGAATATATTCAATGGTGTTGACCGAAACGCAGGCAGTTCGGGCGGCGTGATCGATCTGGAACGCGACTACTGGGGCTGGAACGCCCGCTGGCGGCACGAGGGCGATTGGCAAGGTGGGCGCTTGTCGCTCAGCGCTGGCCTGGCGTCTGACCACCAAAGCGATAAGCGCAAAGGCTATGAAAACTTCGTGGGCAGCACGCTGGGCGTGCAGGGCGGACTGCGTCGTGATGAGGTCAATCGTGCTCAAATGCTTGACCCATACCTGCTAGCCGAATGGCGGACGAAGGACCTGACGCTCATGGGCGGCGTGCGACAAACAAGCACCGATTACGAGTCTACTGACCGTTATATCGAGGGCAACAACAAGGATGACAGCGGTAGCAAAAGCTTCAAGGGAACCTTGCCAGTGTTTGGTGCGCGTTGGCAATGGAACCCCTCGGTGCAGGCCTTTGCCAGCATCGGCAAAGGCTATGAAATCCCCACGCTCAACGAGGTGGCCTACCGCAGCGGTGGTGTCTCCGGCTTCAACACCGACCTCAACGCTGCCCGCAGCACCAGTGCCGAGCTGGGCTTGCGCGGCCGCGCCGACCAATTGCGCTGGAGCGCGACCGCGTTTGATATCCGTACCGATGATGAAATCGTTGTGCAAAACAACACGGGTGGTCGCACCACGTTCCAGAACGCTGGGCGTACGTTGCGCCAG
>NZ_CALBEX010000539.1 GCF_937889215.1 uncultured Limnohabitans sp. | reverse complement strand
CGAAAACGCTGGCACCACCAGCTTGGGTGCTTTGTTGCGTGCCAAGTTGGACAACAACTGATCTTTTTGATCTGAAGACGCTTGCTGTCTGAAAAGCCGGCCCCTGTCATGGGGGCAGGCTTTTTTCAGAAGGGTGTCCATGGACACACAAGCCTGATTTACCCACGGAGTGAAGACATGACCCGTTCCGATCTGGTTGAAGAACTCGCCGCCCGCTTTGCGCAACTGACGCACCGGGACGCCGAACTGGCCGTGAAAACGGTGCTCGATGCCATGAGCGAAGCCTTGGTCAAGGGCCACCGCATCGAGATTCGTGGCTTTGGCAGTTTCTCCATCAACCGCCGTCCGCCTCGGGTGGGCCGCAACCCCCGCTCGGGTGAGAGCGTTCAAATCCCTGAAAAAAGGGTCCCCCATTTCAAACCTGGCAAGGCTTTGCGCGAAGCGGTCGATGCCGGCACCGTTCACATAGCCGCAGACACCCCAGCCCCAGCGCTGGCCGCCACCACAACACTGGCGCAAGCCCAATGAATGCCCGCCTGCAGTTGGACTGCTTGCGTGCGCAAGCCCACGCTGGCGCTTGACCCTCGACCATTAGAATCACGCCAGCATCCCAAGGTCTGCACATGAAACGTTTGCTCCGGCTGCTCCAGTGGCTACTGAAAGCGGCAGTTTTCTTCACACTCTTCGCTTTTGCGCTGAACAACCAGCAAGAAACCCGTGTGAATTTCTTTTTTGGCACGCATGTGTCGGCACCCACCGTGATGGTGGTGCTGGCGGCTTTCGCGATTGGCTTGGTGGTGGGTGTTTTGGGCATGGTGCCCCGCTGGTGGCGCGAGCGCCAATCGGTCAAAAAAGCCCCGCCCACCTCTGTAGAAATCACACCACCCACCGAGGTCTCCCGTGGAGTTTGACCTGACCTGGATTTTGCTGGGCTTGCCCGCCGCCTTCGCCCTGGGCTGGATCGCCTCGCGCCTGGACTTGCGCCAAATGCGCATCGCCAACCGCCAAGCGCCCCGCGCCTACTTCAAAGGCTTGAACTACTTGCTCAACGAGCAACAAGACCAGGCTATCGACGCCTTCATCGAAGCGGTGCAAAACGACCCGGACACCTCGGAGTTGCACTTTGCACTGGGCAACTTGTTCCGTCGCCGGGGCGAATACGACCGTGCGGTTCGGGTCCACGAACACCTGCTGTCCAGGGCCGACATCGGCTTGGCCGACCGACAAAGGGCGCAGCACGGCCTGGCCCTCGATTATTTGAAAGCCGGCTTGCTGGACCGCGCAGAGGAAGCGCTGCGCAAACTCGAAGCCACGCCGTACGAAGGACAAGCCCGCCTGGCCCGCATGGCCATTTACGAACGCTCACGGGAATGGACAGAAGCC
>NZ_CALBEX010000538.1 GCF_937889215.1 uncultured Limnohabitans sp. | reverse complement strand
CCTTTCAGCCTCGGTATTGGCCCTTAATTTCCCGTTTTTGACCTGCATGGCGTTTAAACTGCAGCGTCCATGAACAAGCCCTATTCTCCCCATTCGGTGCCTGTAATCGGCTTGCGCCAAAGCTTGCGTGCATGGGCTTGGGGGCTCGTGCTGGCCGGGCTGATGCCCTTGGCTGTGCAGGCCCAAAGTGCCACACCCGCCAAAACTCGGCCTGCCAAAGTGTCGACGCAGACCGGCCCCCTGTTTGCAGACTCCGCCGTGGCCATGGACTGGGCCGATCAAGCCGCCCAACGCTTGCAAATCGACCGCGTGTGGCTGCAAACCCAATTGGGCCAGGCGCGCCGTCTGCCCTTGGTGGAAAAACTCGTTCTCCCCCCCAGTACACCCAGCGCCAAAAACTGGACCGCTTACCGCGCCCGCTTCGTCGAGCCCACCCGCATCCAGGCGGGCATACGTTTTTGGCAGAACCACCGCAACGCCTTGGACATGGCAGAGCGTGAATACGGCGTGCCCTCGGCACTGATCGTGGCCATCATCGGCGTGGAAACCCTTTACGGCCAAAACACCGGCAACTTCCGCATCCTGGACGCCCTGGCCACATTGGCTTTTCACTTCCCCAGTGCCCACCCACGAGCCGCAGCACGCCAAGCCTTCTTCCAAAGCGAACTGGAGCAGTTTTTGCTGCTCACCTCTCGCAGCAGGGCTGACCCACTGGCCATCCGAGGCAGCTACGCTGGCGCCATAGGTCTGCCGCAATTCATGCCGTCGAGTTGGGCCAAATTTGCCGTGGACTTTGATGGGGATGGGCGCATCGACCTGTTTGGCAGCCCCCAGGATGCCATCGGCTCAGTGGCCAACTACTTCAAGGCCTTTGGCTGGCAAAGCGGCATGCCCACGCACTACCCGGTCAGCCTCACACCGGGCCAGACCAACATGGACAGCCTGCTGGCCCCCGACATCCTGCCCACCTTCAGCGTGGCCAGCTTTGTGGGCCAAGGCGCGGCCCTGTCGAGTGCCGCGCTGCAGCACCAAGGCCCACTGGCCTTGATCGAACTGCTCAACGGCCCCGACGCCCCAAGCTACGTGGCTGGCACGGAAAACTTCTACGCCATCACCCGCTACAACTGGAGCAGCTACTACGCCATGGCGGTCATTGACTTGGGCCAAGCAGTGG
>NZ_CALBEX010000537.1 GCF_937889215.1 uncultured Limnohabitans sp. | reverse complement strand
GCTCAGTCTTTGTTCTGGCGACGGCGCTGCTCGTCGCGCCACAAGCGAATGACCAGGACTACCATGGGCACGGTGTGCAACAAGAAATCAAAGATGTCGATGGGTTTGCTCAGGCTGCCTTGCATGAGCATGCGCCACTTCTCCACCAAATGCGGTTCAGGCACAAACGGGGCCCCCGCCAAATAAATGGCAATGCCCACCAACCACAACATCGGAATCCGATCTATCCAGCGCATCGCGCCCCCCTGAAAAACCCTATTTTCAGGCATGAACGATGAAGCCCCTAGGATTTATACATCCTGTATCTTCGTGGGTGCTCACCCCGTGGGCGATGGCTTGAGGGCGTGTGCCACACCTATCGCCTACGGGGTAGGCTCCTACAAAGCGGCAAGTGCAGGAGCGCGGTGGCGACACATGTCAAAAAAACGGCTCCCGAAGGAGCCGTTTTTTCAAGCGTCAGACCTGCCCAAAATCAGGTCGCTTTGACTTTCAAACGCCAAGCGTGCAGCAAGGGCTCGGTGTAGCCGCTGGGCTGCGCCTTGCCTTTGAAGACCAGATCGCAAGCCGCTTTGTAAGCCGCCGACTTGGCGAAGTTACCGGCCATGGGCTGGTACGCCGCGTCACCCGCGTTTTGAGCGTCCACCACAGCGGCCATGCGCTCCATGGTTTGCTTGACTTGCTTTTCGGTCACGACGCCGTGCTGCATCCAGTTGGCCATGTGCTGGCTGCTGATGCGCAGCGTGGCGCGGTCTTCCATCAGGCCCACACCGTTGATATCGGGCACTTTGGAGCAGCCCACGCCTTGGTCAACCCAGCGCACCACATAACCCAAGATGCCTTGGGCGTTGTTGTCGAGTTCCTTTTGCTTGTCTTCGGCAGACCAGTTGGCGGCGTCTTTGGCCACCACGGGGAATTGCAACAAAGCGTTGAGGGTGGTTTCGCGCAGCTCTTTGGGGTCTTGCTTGGCGACAGCTTTTTCCATCTGCTTTTGCAGTGTAGGCACGTCCACTTGGTGGTAGTGCATGGCGTGCAGCGTGGCAGCGGTGGGGCTAGGCACCCAAGCGGTGTTGGCACCGGCCATGGGGTGGCCGATCTTGGCTTTCAGCATGTCGGCCATCAGGTCGGGCATGGCCCACATGCCTTTGCCGATCTGGGCACGACCGCGCAAGCCGCAGGCCAAGCCCACGTTGACGTTGTTCTTCTCGTACGCACCCAACCAGGTGCTGTTCTTGATGTCGCCCTTGCGCATGACGGGGCCGGCCAGCATGCAGGTGTGCATCTCGTCGCCTGTACGGTCAAGGAAACCGGTGTTGATGAAGGCCACGCGGGTCTTGGCGGCAGCGATACAAGCCTTGAGGTTGGCGCTGGTGCGGCGCTCTTCGTCCATGATGCCCAGCTTCACGGTGGAAGGCTTCATGCCGATGACTTTTTCCACGCGGCCAAACAGCTCGTCGGCGAACGCGACTTCGGCGGGGCCGTGCATCTTGGGCTTGACGATGTAGACGCTGCCGGTGCGGCTGTTGCGCAGGGGGTGCGAGGCTTTCTTTTGCAGGTCAACCAGTGCGCAGGTCACGGTGATCATCGCGTCCAGGATGCCCTCTGGGATCTCATGGTTTTTGCCGTCCGCGCCTTTGTAAAGAATGGCGGGGTTAGTCATCAGGTGACCCACATTGCGCACGAACATGAGCGAGCGGCCGTGCAGTTTGACGGTGCCCTTGCCTGCGGGTTTGGTGTATTCGCGGTCACCGTTCATGGTGCGGGAGAACGTCTTGCCGCCCTTTTGCACTTCTTCGCTCAAGGTGCCTTGCAAGATGCCCAGCCAGTTGGCGTAGGCCAGCACTTTGTCGTCAGCGTCCACAGCGGCCACCGAGTCTTCCAGGTCAAGGATGGTGGACAGCGCACTTTCAGCGATCAGGTCGGACACGCCAGCCGGGTCGGTTTTGCCGATCGCTGTCGATCGGTTGATTTGCAAGTCCAAGTGCAGGCCGTTGTGCACAAACAGCACCGAAGCGGGGGCCTTGGCATCGCCGGTGTAGCCCACGAACTGCTTTTCATTCGCCAAGCTTGTGTTCTTGCCATTGGCCAGGGTCACCGCCAACTTGCCTGCCTTGACGGCATAGCCCTTGCTGCCCACATGCGAGCCTGTCTTCAGCGGCGCGGTGCGGTCGAGCACGTTGCGGCAGTAGTCGATGACTTTGGCGCCGCGCTTAGGGTTGTAGCCCGCGCCTTTTTCACAGCCGTCTGCTTCGCTGATCGCGTCGGTGCCGTACAGCGCGTCGTACAAAGACCCCCAACGGGCGTTGGCGGCGTTCAGGGCGTAACGGGCATTCAAAATTGGCACCACCAGCTGCGGGCCAGCCAGCTTGGCCAGCTCGGCGTCCACGTTGGCGGTGGTGGCTTGGGCGTTGCGGGGCTCGGGCACCAGGTAGCCAATTTGGCTCAGGAACTTGCGGTAGTCTTTCATGGCCTTGCCTTCGGCCACAGGGCCGGGATGGGCGGTGTGCCAAGCGTCCATGGCGGTCTGGATGCGGTCACGCTCGGCCAACAAGGCGATGTTTTTCGGGGCCAGGTCGGTCACGATGTCGCTGAAGCCTTGCCAGAACTTGTCTTGGTCCACGCCGGTGGCTGGCAGCATCTGGTCATTGATGAAATTCAGCAAGGGATTGGCCACTTGCAGGTTGTGAATCGCGGTGCGTGCAGTCATAAAAACCTCTGGGGTCAAGTCAAAAAAATGGGGTGGGGCCTCTGTTCCAAGCAGGCAAGCTGCCATAGGGCCCAAGGGATCAAACACTCTATTCTAAATTTAGACGCCGATAAACCCGCCAGATCTTCATAGACCCATGACTTTTAAGCACAAATGCAAGCGCGCTGGGCATGGCCTGGCCCAGTTGCACAGTGCGGTTGATTGATGCGACCCTGAGAAGGCTTCAATGTTCAAAGAAGGTGTAGGTCGGTGGCTTTAGCCCCGACATGCAGCCTACGCCGAAGCCCGCAATGTCGGGGCTAAAGCCACCGACGAGGTAAAGCTGCCTAACTTTCAAACCTCTGCGTGCCGGGTCAATAATTCAGGCATGACACTTCTCCCCAGCCCAGAAATTCTGATCAGCGAAGTCGGCCCGCGCGATGGCCTGCAGTCGGTCAAGGCCACCATGCCCACCGCCGACAAGCTGCGCTGGATCGACGCGCTGGCGGCGGCGGGCTTGCGCGAGATTGAAGTCGCCTCGTTTGTGCCGGCCCGGTTGCTGCCGCAAATGGCCGATGCAGCGCAGGTGGTGCAACACGCGCTGCGCCACAGCGGCGTGCGGGTGATGGCGCTGGTGCCCAATGTGCACGGCGCGCAGGCCGCGCTGCAAGCCGGCGCACAAAAGCTCACCCTGCCCGTGTCGGCCAGCCCCGCCCACTCGATGGCCAATGTGCGCAAAACGCCCGAAGCCATGGTCGAGGAAGTCAAAGCGGTCTTGCGCCTGCGCGACGAGATTGCGCCGGGCGTACCGGTTGAAGTGGGCATGTCCACCGCCTTTGGCTGCACCTTGCAAGGGGTGGTGCCCGAGGGCGAAGTGCTGCGCCTGGCGGTGCAACTGGCGCAAGCGGGTGTGGACGAAATTGGCCTGTCGGACACCACCGGCATGGGCAATCCGGCGCAGGTCTCGCGCTTGTTCAAGGCGATGTTCAGCGAAATTGGTGCATTGACGGGCGCGGCCCACATGCACAACACCCGTGGCCTGGGCCTGGCCAACTGCTTGGCCGCCTACCAAGCGGGCGTACGCACCTTCGACAGCTCGCTCGGCGGTTTGGGCGGCTGCCCTTATGCGCCGGGGGCTTCGGGCAATGTGGTGACCGAAGACCTGGTCTTCATGTTTGAGGCCATGGGCTTGGACACCGGCATTGACCTGGGCACGCTCATGGCCGCACGCGAGCCGCTCAAAGCCGGACTGCCCGGCGAGCCGCTTTACGGCATGCTCCCCGAAGCAGGTTTGCCCAAGGGCTGGCACGCACTTTGAACACGGCCTGCACGCGTCAATCACCCATCTTGATGGCGGCATTGCAACCTTGAACCCGCATAATCGGATCACATGGACAAGCTCAAAGCCTTCGAAACCTTTGTCGCGGTTGCCACCAAAGGCAGCCTGACCGCAGCCGCCCGAGCCGAGGGCGTGGCCCCCGCCATCATTGGCCGAAGGCTGGATGCGCTGGAAGAAAGCCTGGGCGTGAAGCTGCTGGTGCGCACCACGCGGCGCATCACCCTGACGCACGAAGGCAGCGCTTTTTTGGAGGACTGCCAGCGCCTGCTGGCCGATGTGGCCAACGCCGAAGCCAGCGTGTCGGCCGGCGGCGTCAAGGCCAGCGGACATTTGCGCATCACGGCCCCGGCCGGTTTTGGGCGCAGACATGTCGCCCCCTTGGTGCCACGCTTTCGCGAGCTGCACCCCGACGTGTCCATATCGCTGAACCTGAGCGACCGGGTGGTGGACTTGGCTGCCGAAGGTTTTGACTGCGCCGTGCGTGTGGGCGACCTGCCCGACAGCTCGCTGGTGAGCGTGCGCATGGCCGACAACCGCCGCCTGTGCGTGGCCACCCCGGCCTATCTGGCGCGGCGTGGCACGCCTTTGCAGCCCTCAGACTTGCTGCAGCACGACTGCTTGACCTTGTCGAGCGACGCCTCGCAAACCCGGGGTTGGGCATTTCGCACCCCCGCCGATGGCGGCCAAGAGGTGATGCACCTGCGCCCCGGCGGGCCACTCGACTGCTCGGATGGGCAAGTGCTGCACGACTGGTGCCTGGCCGGTTTTGGCATCGCTTGGCGCAGCACCTGGGAAGTGGAGGGGGAAATCCGCTCGGGCCAATTGGTGGCTGTGCTGGAAGACTTTGCCGCGCCACCCAATGGCATATATGTGGTGTTTCCGCAGCGCAAGCACTTGCCGCTTCGTGTGCGGCTGTGGATCGATTACCTCAAACACCACTACAGCCAAGCCGGCTACTGGCAAACCAACCAGGCTTGATCGCAGCCCACGGGCGGAGCTGCGTCCGCAACAGGCACAAAAAACCCGGGCAAGCCCGGGTGGAATCAGACCTCAAAAATTACTTTTTCAGGCATTCGGACATGAAGGCCTTGCGCTCGTCGCCTTTTTTGCCGGAGGCTTGGGTGTTGCAAGTCTTCATCTTGTTTTGCTGCTTTTCCTGCTTGTTGCTGCTGAGGCAGTCTTTCATGAAGGCTTTGCGCTCATCGCCTTTTTTGCCTTCGGCCGACTTGTTGCAAACAGCCATCTTGTTTTGCTGCGGGGTTTTGTCGGCAGCGGGAGCCGTCGCAGCCGCAGCGGGCACGGCAGGGACCGCCGGCTTGGCCGGCTCAGCGGCCCAGGCCACACCCAAAACTAAGGCACAAGCCAAAACAGCAGTTGAAATGAAATGACGCATAAATAACTCCAAAAAACAGTCCGCAGACTCCAAACCCTGCACGGCTGTGCAGCGCTGCCATTTAACGCACGGCAATGGGGTCTGGCTGACCCAAGTTGTGACGAACTGTAAAGAACACACACAAAAACACACCTGCCCCGAGGCCAAATACAGGCCTGCGGCCACAGGCCCGTAAAATCGACCTCTATGCTTTTTGCCAAACAACAATTGCTCACGGCTTTGGCCGCAGAGCTTGAAAAACTCCAACCCGGTGCCGGAGCGCGTGCGGCTTTCGAATCACCCAAAGTGGCCGCCCACGGCGACTTGGCCTGCACTGCTGCCATGCAGCTGGCCAAAGCCCTCAAACAAAATCCCCGGCAGTTGTCCGAGATTCTGCGCAATGCCTTGCTGCTGACGCCCGCTTTCGAGCGCTGGGTCGACGCGGTCGAGATCGCCGGACCCGGCTTTCTGAACATCCGCCTCAAAGACGCCGCCAAGCAAGCCGTGGTGCACGAAGTGCTGCAAGCGGCCGAATGTTTTGGCGATCAAGCCGCCCAAAGCAACAAAGTGCTGGTCGAGTTCGTTTCGGCCAACCCCACCGGCCCGTTGCATGTGGGACACGGTCGCCAAGCCGCCCTGGGTGACGCGATTTGCAACTTGCTGGCCACACAAGGCCAGCAGGTCTACCGCGAGTTTTATTACAACGATGCCGGTGTGCAGATTGGCACGCTTGCCAAGAGCACCCACATGCGGGCGCAAGGCATCAAACCCGGTGATGCCTCTTGGCCCACCGACCCCGAGAACCCCGAAAGCAAGGCGTTTTACAACGGCGACTACATCCAGGACATCGCCAATGACTTTTTGGCGAAGAAAACCGTCAAGTCTGACGACCGCGAGTTCACCGCCAGCGGTGACGTGAACGACCTGGACGGCATGCGCCAGTTTGCCGTGGCCTATTTGCGCCACGAGCAGGACCTCGACTTGAAGGCCTTCGACGTCAAGTTCGACAACTATTACCTCGAGTCCAGCCTTTACACCAGCGGCAAAGTCGATGCTGCTGTGCAAAAGCTGCGCGAAGCGGGCAAGACCTACGAACAAGACGGCGCGCTGTGGCTCAAATCCACCGATTACGGCGACGACAAAGACCGCGTCATGCGCAAGGGCGACGGCACTTACACCTACTTTGTGCCCGATGTGGCCTACCACATCGCCAAGTGGGAACGCGGCTTCACCCGCGTGGTCAACATCCAGGGCACCGACCACCACGGCACCATTGCCCGCGTGCGCGCAGGACTGCAAGCGGCCAATGTCGGCGTTCCCGAGGGCTACCCCGACTACGTGCTGCACACCATGGTGCGCGTGATGCGCGGCGGCGAAGAGGTCAAAATCTCCAAACGAGCGGGCAGCTACGTGACCTTGCGCGACCTGATCGAGTGGACCAGCAAAGACGCTGTGCGTTTCTTCCTGCTCTCGCGCAAGCCCGACACCGAATACATCTTCGACATTGACCTGGCGCTGGCGCGAAACAACGACAACCCGGTGTACTACGTGCAATACGCCCACGCCCGCATCTGCTCGGTGCTGGCGGCTTGGAAAGACAAAGACGGTGGTAACGCCGACTCTCTGGCCCACGTCGACTTGTCGCCGCTGCAAAGCCCGCAGGCCCACGCGCTGATGCTGGCTCTGGCCAAATACCCCGAGATGCTGACGTCGGCCGCCACAGACTTTGCGCCGCACGACGTGACCTTTTACCTGCGCGACCTGGCTTCGCAGTACCACAGCTACTACGACGCCGAGCGCATTTTGGTGGACGACGCAGCGGTCAAACAAGCGCGTCTGGCGCTGGTGGCCGCCACCGCACAGGTGCTGCGTAACGGTCTCAAAGTGCTGGGCGTATCGGCCCCGCAAAAAATGTGAATGGACAAGGCATGACGTTGAAAAAACAAGGCGGCGGTACTTTTTTGGGCTTCATCATCGGCCTGGTGCTGGGCTTGGGTGTGGCTTTGGCCGTGGCCATTTACGTGACCAAGGTGCCCACGCCGTTTTCCAACAAGAACCAGCCCCGCACGAGTGCGCAAGACGTGCAGGAAACCGAAAAGAACAAGGACTGGAACCCCAACAGCGTCTTGCAACCCAAGGCCCCAGCCGAGCCACCCGCACCACCGGATGCCAGTGCAGCGGCCGCAACGCCCCAGGCTGCAGACAAATCCACCGACAAATCCCCTGCGCCTCCCCGACCCGCCGTGACAGCAGACCCACTGGGCGATTTAGCCAAAGCCAAATCGGGACTGAACACACCTGCAGCCCCCGCCGATGCCAGCGACCCGTTTGACTACGTGGTGCAAGCGGGCGCCTACCGCACCAGCGCCGACGCCGACGCCCAAAAAGCCAAGCTCGCGCTATTGGGGCTGGACGCCAAGGTTTCTGAACGCGATCAAGCCGGGCGCGTGGTTTACCGCGTACGCTTGGGGCCTTTCAGTGACAAGGGCGCTGCCGAACGCATCCGCTCCCAGCTCGAAAGCAACGGCATCGACAACACGCTGGTTCGCGTCCAACGCTGAACCACCCACCTTGCGCCCCACGAGGCGCGCTTCACTCAGGAGTTCTCATGAAACGACGCCTTTTCTCCACCGCCATGCTGGCTGCGACCACCTTGCTGGGCACCGCATCCGCTTGGGCGCAACAAGCCTTCCGCTCGGGCAAGGACTACATCACCCTGGACCGCCCTGTGGCCACCGAAGCGGGCAACAACAAGATCGAGGTGCTGGAGTTCTTTTGGTACAGCTGCCCCAACTGCAATATTTTTGAACCCGCGTTCGAGCAGTGGGCCCAAAAAGCTGCCAAAGACGTGGTGGTGCGCCGCGTGCCCGTGGCTTTTCGGGACGACTTCGTGCCCCAGCAGCGCCTGTACTACACGCTCGAAGCCATGAACCTGGTCGAAAAGATGCACATCCGCGTGTTCACCGCCATCCATGGCGAAAAACAGATGCTCAACACCGATGCCGCTGTGCTGGCTTGGGCTGAAAAGCAAGGCATTGACAAAGCCAAGTTCGAGCAGACCTACAAGTCCTTTGGCGTGGCCACCAAGGCTAAGCGTGCCGTGCAGCTGCAAAACGACTTCAAGATTGAAGGCGTTCCCTCGCTGGGCGTGGCGGGCCGCTACTACATCGACGGCACCTTGGCGGGCAGCATGCCGCGTACCCTGCAAGTGGCTGACGCGCTGATCGCCCAGAGCCGCCAGGGTCGCTGAACCCCAGGCATCGCGCCCGGAAGCCCGCTGCGAAAAACACAGCCAAAGCCCGCCGCTGACACGCGCGGGCTTTTTTGTGCCCGCTCTTTGATTTTTTGCCCGGCTGCGGGCGCGAGACGGGGCGCTTGCACCTACAATGGACTGGATTCACTGCAAGATTCATGCCCCTCAAAACACCTTCCTCACTTCGCTTGAGCTTTTGGAGCCTGTTGGCCCTGTGCGCCAGCTTGCTGGCCCTGCCCAGCCAGGCTGAAAAAGCCGACCGCGACCAGCCCATGCAAATCGAAGCCGACAGCATGCGCCACGACGAAGCGCGTCAGCTGACCCAGTTCACTGGCAAGGTGCTGGCGACCAAGGGCACACTGGTTTTGCGCGCCGCCCGCATGGAAGTACAGCAAGACGCCAAAGGCCGTCAAGTGGCCCGGTTGTGGGCGGCCCCCAACGAACGGGTATTTTTCAGGCAAAAACGCGAGGGCGTGAACGAGTTCACCGAGGGTGAGGCCGAACAGGTCACTTATGACAACCAAGCCGACATCATCACCCTGAGTCAGCGCGCCGAGGTGCGCATCTTGCGCGGCAACCAAGTGGCCGACCAGCTCAACGGCCACACCATCGTGTTCAACAACACCAGCGAAGTCATGACCGTGGACGGCCAGGCCGCCAACGGAGCAGGCCAACGCGTGCGCGCCATTCTGACGCCCCGCAACGCGGCGTCAGCGCCGGAAGCCAATACGCCAACTGCCCCCGCCTTGCGCACCAGCCCCGACCTGTCGCCCACCTCGAAACCATGAGCACCGCCGCTGCCCCCGACAGCCGCCTCCAAGCGCGCCACCTCAAAAAAGCCTACGGCAGCCGCAAGGTGGTGCACGACGTGTCGGTGCAGGTGGGCAAGGGCGAAGTGGTGGGCTTGCTCGGCCCCAACGGCGCGGGCAAAACCACCTCGTTTTACATGATCGTGGGCTTGGTGCGGGCCGATGGCGGGCAGATCCTGATCGACGGCGAAGACGTCACCCGCATGCCCATCCACAAGCGCTCGCGCATGGGCTTGTCGTATCTGCCGCAAGAAGCGTCCATCTTCCGCAAGCTCTCGGTGGCCGACAACGTGCGCGCCATTTTGGAACTGCAGACCGACGCACAAGGCCGGGCCTTGGGCAGTGCCGAAGTGGAAAAACGCCTGAGCGAACTGCTGGGCGATTTGCGCGTAGACCATCTGCGCGACTCGCCCTCGGTGGCGCTGTCGGGCGGTGAGCGCCGCCGCGTGGAGATTGCCCGCGCCTTGGCCACCGACCCGCGCTTCATTTTGCTGGACGAGCCTTTTGCCGGCATCGACCCGATCGCCGTGATCGAGATCCAGCACATCATCGCCTTCCTCAAGCAACGCGGCATTGGCGTGCTCATCACCGACCACAACGTGCGCGAGACACTGGGCATTTGCGACCACGCCTACATCATCAGCGAAGGCCGCGTGCTGGCCGAGGGCACACCCGACGAGATCGTGGCCAACGCCGATGTGCGCCGGGTGTACCTGGGCGAACACTTCCGGATGTGATGACCAAAGCGCACGTCCTCGTCATGAAAGTGCAGGCATGAGACCCGGCCTGTCGCTTCGCATGTCCCAGCACCTGGCGCTCACGCCCCAGTTGCAACAATCGATTCGCCTACTGCAGTTGTCCACGCTAGAGCTGTCGCAAGAAGTCGACCAGATGCTGGACGAGAACCCGTTTCTGGAACGCGCCGAAGAAGATGCGCCAGCCGAAGCCTTTGGCTTGGACCAAGCCGACACCCATGTCAGTTTGGGCGACCGGGTCAGCGAAAGCGCCAGCACGGCCAGCAGCAGCGACGACAGCGCCAGCGAAACCCGTGACGAAGCCGTGACCGACGTGGCCGAAAGCTGGGACGGCGACGGCAGCGTGGACATGCGCCCCGACGACAGCGAATGGGGCGGCGACGCCACCCCACGCCAAAACAACGGCGAAGAAACCGCCGACGCCATCGACTTGGCCCGCAGCAGCGGCTCGCTGACCGACTTTTTGCACCGCCAGGCGCTGTCGCTGCGCTTGTCCGAGGTGGACCGCGCCGCGCTGCGCTTTCTGATCGAGTCGCTCAACGACGACGGCTACCTGACCGACACCCTGCCCGAGCTGGCCGCCAGCCTGGCAGGCAGCGACGACTACGAGCAGATTGACGAGTTGGTGCACCGCTTCACGGTGGCGCTGGGCTTGCTGCAATCGCTCGAGCCCGTGGGCGTAGGCGCACGCGACTTGGCCGAGTGCCTGCGCATCCAGATCAAGGCCTGGCTGCAGGACGCCCCTCAAGATGAAGTGGCCCAAGCGGCGCTGGCCATCTGCGCCCAGCCACTGGAGATGCTGGCCAAGCGCGACTACAAGCGTTTGGCGGTGGCCTGCGGCTTGAGCGAAGCCGTGGTCAAAGCCGCCATTCCCTTCATCGCCAGGCTCGAACCCAAGCCCGGCCGCCCCTTTGTGCAGGCCGAGCAAAACATCATCATCCCCGACGTGCTGGTCATCAACACCAGCAAGACGGCCACGCCCAAATTCCGCATCCAGCTCAACCCCGACGTGATGCCCAAGCTGCGCGTGCACGACATCTATGCCAACGCCCTGCGCGGCGGCAAGGGCGATAACCATGCAGGCTTGCAGCAGCGCTTGCAAGAAGCGCGCTGGTTCATCAAGAACATCCAGCAGCGCTTTGACACCATCTTGCGCGTGTCCACCGCCATCGTGGAGCGGCAGAAAAACTTTTTCACGCACGGCGCGCTGGCCATGCGCCCACTGGTGCTGCGCGAAATCGCCGACGAGCTGGGCATGCACGAGTCGACCATCAGCCGCGTCACCACGGCCAAATACATGTCCACGCCGCAAGGCACTTTTGAGCTGAAGTATTTCTTTGGCTCGGGCCTGGGCACCGACAGCGGCAGCGCCGCGTCCAGCACCGCTGTGCGGGCGCTCATCAAGCAATTCGTGGCCGCTGAAAAACCCGCCAAACCCCTGTCGGACAACCAGATTTCCGAAATGCTGAAAGAGCAAGGCATCGACTGCGCCCGCCGCACGGTGGCCAAGTACCGCGAAGCCCTGAAGATCGCGCCTGCGAACCTGCGCAAAACCCTTTGAGAGTATTTGAGTGAATTCATTGAACCTGTTCATGCCCTGCGCCGCTGGCGTTGAGGGCTTTTTGGCCGACGAGGTCCACGCCATCACCGGCCTGACGGGCCACGACCTGATGACCGGGCGCGGCGGCGTGATGGCCCGCGCCTCTTGGCGTGATGCGATGCGCATCAACCTGCACAGCCGCCTGACGCAGCGCGTGCTGGTGCAGCTGTCGGTCACCGATTACCGCAACGAAAACGACCTGTACAACGCGGCCAGCGAAGTGGCCTGGGAAATCTGGTTCACACCCAAGCAGACCTTCAAGATCGACATCACAGCGCAGCACAGCCCGCTGACCAGCCTGAACTTTGCGGCGCTCAAGATCAAGGATGCGGTGGCCGACCGTTTTCGCGCCAAACGCGGTGAGCGCCCCAGCGTCGACACCAGCTGGCCCGACGTGCGCATCTACGCGCACCTGACGCCCGAAACAGCCACGCTCTACATCGACACCTCGGGCGAGCCGCTGTTCAAGCGCGGCTGGCGCACCGACAAGGGCGACGCGCCCTTGAAGGAAACCCTGGCCGCCGCCATGATCGCGGCCAGTGGCTGGGACGCCACCGTGCCCCTTTACGACCCCTGCTGCGGCAGCGGCACCATCCCGATCGAAGCGGCGCAAATCGCCTGCGGCATCGCGCCTGGTTTGCAGCGCCGCTTTGGTTTTGAGAAATTGTTGCCCTTCCAGAACCACGTCTGGCAAGGCCTGATCGAAGAAGCCCGTGACCTGGAACACGAACCCACCGCGCCGGTTTTTGGCAGCGATGTGGCGTTTCGAATGGTGGACTTTTCGGAGCGCAACGCCGAGCGCGCAGGCGTGTCGGGCGTGATCGAATTCCGGGGCGGCGACGCGCTGCAGCGCATGCCGCCCAGCGAAACACCCGGCGTGATGCTGCTCAACCCGCCTTATGGCGAGCGGATTGCTGCAGCGGGTGTGGCCGGGCGCGGGCGCGACAACTTCCAGCCGGGGGCTCTTTCGGATGCTCGCGCCAGCTCCCGAGCCGCCGACCAAAGCCACCACCGCGAAACCGCCCAAACCCAAGACGGCGACGACAGCGTCGACTTCTTTGCTCAACTGGCCAGCCATTGGAAGAAAAACTACAGCGGCTGGAACGCCTGGATGCTCACGCCCGACCTGAAGCTGCCCAGCAAAATGCGCCTGAAAGAATCGCGCCGCGTGCCCATGTGGAACGGCCCCATCGAATGCCGCCTGTTCCGCTTTGACATGGTCAAAGGCAGCTTGAAGCGCGTGGCGGGCGACGGCACCAACAGCCCAACGGGCACGCCCAGCACCGACACATCGGGAACGTCTGCACCATGAGCTTGGAGGTCGGAGTTGAGGTGCGCCTTGATACGATCGTGGCCCTGAATGAAGGTCCAGACGCAGATTTTGTTCAAGCTCCGGTCCGCCGCGTTCTGGACACCAACATCGTGCTCGACCTGTGGGTGTTTGACGAGCCCAAGGCCAAAGCACTGCGCACCAGCTTAGAGAGCGGCCGTACGCAGTGGCTGGCCACCGCCGCCATGCGCGAAGAATTGGCCCGCGTGCTGGCCTACCCGCAAATCGCCAAACGCTTGACGCACCGCCAACTGCCCGCCAGCGCCGTGCTCGGCCACTTTGACCGCTGGGCCCAACTGTTGCCCGACGCGCCCAAAGCCCCCTACGCCTGCAAAGACGCCGACGACCAAAAGTTCATCGACCTGGCCGTGGCTCACACAGCCGACCTGCACAGCAAAGACGCGCAAGTGCTGTGCATGAAAAAGCGCCTGGAACGCTGCGGTGTGGCTCTGAACCCGACCACGCTCTGAAACCGTCGCTGGGCATCTTGTGGGAGGCCCCCCCTGCAGTGGAATGCGCTTTGCGGCCAAGAGATGCATTCGCGAGCAGGGGCTCGCTCCAACATTGCAACAGGTATCGCGTGTCCAGTCCTGCGCAGGCATGTCGGGCCAACGGCCCCTTCTACAATCCATGCATTGCAACAGGAACACCCCATGAACACGACCGCTGGCTTGGAAGCCGAAGACTTTGACACCCTGGACAACATCCTGGACGACCTGCGCGAGCGTTTTGAAGAGACGCCGCAGTGGGAGTTTTGCGAGGGCTTTATGGCGGCGTTGGTATGCTGCCGCCGCGCCATTCCCGACAGCGAGTGGCTGCCGATGCTGCTCGGCATTGATCCGGATGAGGACGAAGGCGGCAGCTTTGCCGACGACGCCCAGCGCCAGCAGTTCATGGCTTTGTGGCAGCGCCGCCTTGATGAAATCAAGCTTGCGCTCGACACCCCCGTGGAAGCGCTGGACGACGACAAAGCTTACGCACCCGAAGTGATGGATGTGCGCGGTGCGATTGCGTCGCTGCCACCCGAAGAGCGTGAAGAGATCGAAGACAGCGAGATTCCGTCTTTTGCGCAGGTGTGGGCCTTGGGCTTCATGTTCGCGGTGGAAAACTGGCCCGAGGAGTGGGCCACGCCCAAGGACAAAGAAGCGGCCAAGTGGTACGACCTGTCGCTCGAAGCTGTTGTGGCGCTGACCGAAGACGACAATGCAGTGCCCACCTTGTCTGCCTTGTCAGAAGACGGCCCACCCAGTGTGAGCGAAGAACGCCTGAACGCCTATGGCGAGGCGCTGTGGGCGGTGTATGACCTGCGTGAGATCTGGCGCAACATCGGCCCGCGTGTGGCCCAAGTCATCAAGGAAGCCACGCCCGGGCGCAACGATGCTTGCAGCTGCGGCAGCGGGAAAAAATACAAAAAGTGCTGCGGGGCCTGAGGCCACCGTGATAGTAAAAATAAAGTTTGTAAAAAATCCCGCTCTGTCACCAAATTTTGACGATTTGTAAAAAACCCCTCATACGCCTTCCGCCTAGAAAAATAAAAAATAAAGTTTGTAAAAATTTTGCTTGGTGAGCCGACAAACACTCTAGCCGAGGCGCCTAAATCATTGTTTTTGAATGGTTTTTTCTTGCGTCACAAAGCCCAGAATGAACACAGATCATCTTGAGTTGGTATGAGGCATGAACTTATGACCGCGAGGCCCACTCCGCTTGTCTCGATTGCAGCGATGCGGTCGTTCGTGGTGGA
>NZ_CALBEX010000536.1 GCF_937889215.1 uncultured Limnohabitans sp. | reverse complement strand
GTCCACGATGTGACCGGTCAGCATGATGGCCTTTTGCACCTCATAGAACTTCTTGGCTTCGATGGTGGTCAAGGGGTTTTCTTGTGCCTCCACGGTGCCGTTTTGCAGAGCCAAATACACCTCGGCAAAAGCAATCGGCGTGGGGTTGGCACCGCACGACTCTGGCGTGGCGCGGTAGGCTGCGACATCGGGCACACGAATCTTGAGGCCCTTCATGCCCGCGCAATTGGTGAAGGCTTTTTGGGCTGTGGTGTGGCGTGCGCCATAGTAGGTGTAAGCCGTGACCTGGATGCCTGTTTTGGCGCGGAACTCACTCACCATTTCTTGGAACACCGGGCTCTTGGAATAGGCAATCAGGTGGTCGCCATCACGGAAGATGAAGGGGTAGTAGGCAATGCCAAAACGCGGGTAGGTGCGGGCGGCAAATGAGGGGCCGCTGATGATCATGTCCACCGTGCCCAGGGTTAAGCCTTGGTTGATGTCGGTCTCTTTGCCCAGCGAGGAGGCAGGGAAGACTTGGATGTCGAATTTGCCGTTGCTGCGCTTTTTAATTTCGCCAGCGGCCCAAACCGATTCGGTGTGGTAGGGCTCGGCGGTCTCGTAGACGTGGGCCCATTTCAGTTTTTGCTGGGCCATGGCACCGGTGCTGACCAGCATTGTGCCAAGGGCCATTGCGCCGACGGCGGCCATGGTTTTCAGTGTGAATCGTTTGCTCATCTTTGTCTCCTCGTTGGGGTTGAAATTTGCTGACGCGGGAACAGAAAAACCACCCTAACGGGCGGGTGCGCGGCGCCAGCTCGCGCTGTATCTTTTGTGGGCTTGCCTCAGGTGCTTTTGCATGGCCTTGCGGGCCGCGCTGGTGTCGTGTGCCTCAATCGCCAGCAGCACCTGCTGGTGTTCGCCAATGGCCGATTGCCAGGATTCGGGGTGTTCAAAGTAGTCGCCCAGCCGCTCGAACAGCGGACCGTTGCGCGCTTGCCAATAGCGTTGCACGGTGTCGAGCAGCACGCTGTTGCCGCAGGCATGGGCAATGGCTGCGTGAAAGGCCTCGTCGCCTCCACGCGGCACCTGGTCGCGCGCAGCTTCGAGCTTCATTTGCTGCAAGCCGGCCTTGATGGCTTTGAGGTCTGCCTTTTGTGCGTGGGTGGCGGCAAGGGCTGCCACTTCGGCCTCGACCAGCAAACGGGCGCTCATCACCTCCAAGGGTCCCCAGTCGGCGGGGGTGTTGGCATCGTGATCGCTGTTGGTCAGCGTTTTGGTCTGGGGTTGGTTGCGCTGCACATAAATGCCAGAGCCGTTGCGCACCTCGATCATGCCCTCAACCTCCAGCGCAATGAGGGCTTCGCGCACCGAGGGGCGGCTCACGCCCAGTTGCGCGGCCAAGTCGCGCTCGGCCGGTAGCCGCGAACCCAAAGCGAACTCGCCCGACACCATCAATTGCCGAAGTTGTTCGGCAATCTGGCGGTACAGGCGTTGCGGGGCCACGGTTTGCAAAGGCATGGGGGTGATCAGGGATAACGTGAATTGGACAAGTGGTCAGACCAGTTGCACAATCATCACATGATCAAAAGCCATTGCAACTCCGCACAAACCCGCAT
>NZ_CALBEX010000535.1 GCF_937889215.1 uncultured Limnohabitans sp. | reverse complement strand
CCTTCACGGCGCATGTTTTCCAGCAAGATGGTCAGGTGCAATTCACCGCGGCCCATGACTTCAAAGATGCCTTCTTCGTCGGTTTCGTTGACACGCAAGGCCACGTTGTGTTGCAGCTCTTTTTGCAGACGATCCCAGATTTGGCGGCTGGTGACGAACTTGCCTTCACGGCCAGCCAAGGGCGATGTGTTGACGCAGAAGTTCATGGTCAGCGTAGGCTCGTCCACCTTCAGCATGGGCAGTGGAGAGGGGTTCAGCGGGTCGGTCACAGTCACGCCGATGTTCAGATCGGCAATGCCGTTGATCAACACAATGTCGCCAGGGCCGGCTTCGGTCACTTGCACACGGTCCAGACCCTGGAAAGTCAGCACTTGGTTGACACGGCCTTTGATGGTCGAGCCATCTGCGCCTTCCATGACCACGACGTCCATGTTCGGCTTGATGGTGCCTTGGCTGATGCGGCCCACACCGATGCGGCCCACGAATGTGGAGAAATCGAGCGCTGAAATTTGCAACTGCAAAGGCGCTTTAGGGTCGCCTGCGTTGGGCTTGACGTGCTGGAGCACAGTGTTGAACAGGGCCGACATGTCGGGGCCCCACTGCTCACCGGGTGCGCCCTCTTCCATCGATGTCCAGCCGTTGATGCCAGAGGCATAGACGACGGGGAAGTCGAGTTGCTCGTCGTTGGCACCGAGTTTGTCGAACAGGTCGAAAGCGGCGTTCACCACTTTGTCTGGGTTCGCACCGGGCTTGTCGACTTTGTTCACCACGACAATGGGCTTCAAGCCCAAAGCCAAAGCTTTCTTGGTCACGAAACGGGTCTGAGGCATGGGGCCTTCTTGCGCATCGATCAACAAGACCACACCGTCGACCATGGACAAGGCGCGTTCGACTTCACCACCGAAGTCCGCGTGACCGGGGGTGTCCACGATGTTGATGTGTGTGCCTTCCCAGCTCACAGCGCAGTTTTTGGCCAGAATGGTGATGCCGCGCTCACGTTCGATGGCGTTGTTGTCCATCACGGTGTCGACCACTTTTTCGTGGTCAGCGAAGGTGCCAGATTGGCGCAGCAGCTGGTCCACCATGGTGGTTTTACCGTGGTCAACGTGGGCGATGATGGCGATGTTGCGAATTTGCTTGGTCATGCTTTCTCTTCCTTTAAACCTGCTCGGCCAGCAACGGCT
>NZ_CALBEX010000534.1 GCF_937889215.1 uncultured Limnohabitans sp. | reverse complement strand
TCAGTTTTGCGTTCTGCCAACCGGCGCCCCGTGGCCGTACTCAGCCACAACAAGGCCGCGTTCTACATGGTCGAGCCTGCTTTGTTTGAAGCCATGCTGGATCAAATGGCAGACCGTGATCTGGAAAACTTGGTCAGATTACGCTTGGAGCAAAAGGCGCAAGCCATTTCGGTGGACATCGACACGGTTTAAGCGGTGACTTACGCCTTGAAATTCTTGCCTGAGGCTTTGGCCGAATGGCAGGCACTGGATGGCTCCGTCAAAGAGCCTTTGCGTAAACTGCTCAAAAAACGCCTAGAAAACCCACACGTCCCTGGCGGCGCATTGCATGGGGACTTGCAAGGTTACTACAAGATCAAACTGCTCAAGCAAGGCGTCCGACTGGTTTACGGTGTTGAGGACGATTTTCTGATCGTCATGGTCATGGCTGTTGACCGCCGCGAAAACAGCAGGGTCTACCAATCCACCTTGGACCGGCTACTGGGCTCCAAGCCTTAAAGCTGCAAGAACACCCGGCCACCCTCCACCTTGACCGGCCAAGTCTTGGCCGGCTCGGTCGCCGGGCCGCAGGCCACCGAGCCGTCATGCAGGCTGAACTGGGCCTGGTGGAAGGGGCATTCCACGTGATCGCCTTCGACAAAGCCTTCGCAGAGCTTGGCGTTGCCGTGGGTGCACAGGTTGTTGATGGCAAACACCTCGCCGTCCACGCTGAACAGCGCAATGTCTTGGCCCTCTGGCGTCACGGCGATGCCCGCACCTTCAAACAAATCGGCCTCGGCGGCCACGTCGGTCCACTCGGTTTTTTTGGGGGTCATGATCATATCGGGTAAATGATGGCGTTGGGGATCATTTCGCTGTCGTACACACACAGGCGCTCTGCGAACTTCAGGCCCTCTGGGGTGGGCACGATGGTGTCGATGTAGCGGTCCACATTGAACACCGTGCTGGCCTTGTCGAGCTTGGTGCGGAACACCGCATAGTTGGCCTCGGCATGGATGCGCTCACCGTCGACACGCCGCACCACCGGCGCACCCACCACATGGCGCTGGTAGTAAGGGTCGTGGTACAGCGTTTCCTGGATGCCATAGACGCGGTCTTTCAACATCCCTTTGCTGGTAAACGACAGCGTGCACAGCGGAAAGCCGCGCTGATGGTTTTCTCGCGGGATGAGTTTGTACACGCATTGCTCGGTAAAAAACTCGGGCCATAAATCCCAATGGCCGCTGTCCACAGCCAGGGCGTAATCGGCATACAGGCGGTTCAAGGCCATGTGGGTTTCAAAGTTCACCATATTCATGCCTCCATCACTTTGCGCCAGTATTCGTACATGCCCCGGATCAGGGTCTCGGTCACCATGTGGTCGGTCTCGCCCACATCGCGCCCGCCCAGCTCCACCAGCATGCGGTGCTCGGGTTTGGTCTCAAAGGCTTGCTGCGAGAACTCGATCACCTCGCCGTCGTCCGCACTCACAAAACCGGCCGGGCCAAACAGGTTGGACTGGCGGAGGCGGCGCTCGGTCATCTCGGGTGTGTCGTCCTCAAAGCCGAAATGCGTCCAGACAAAATCAAACGCACCATGCCCGTCGGGCTGGATGTGGCGGGTGGACACGCTGTTGACCTGCTGCTGAAAAATCACGCTGGGGAAGAGCGTCATCATCACGGCCGTGGGCATTTGCTCTTCCATCTGCCACCAGCCCTCGGGCACGATGTCCAGAAAGCTCGGGTCGTTAAGCTGCATGCTGTCCTTGAAGCTGCTCACCTGCGTGACCTGAGAGGCCGCGCCCGTGGCCTGGCCCGCGCTGCCCCGGGTCGAGATCATGGCGGCGTGGCGGTGGTGCGCGTCCATGCGCAACTCGCTCTTGTTGTCGGCACGCCAAAGTCCAAAGGTCACAAACCAGGTGTGCAACAGACCGGGGTGGTAGGGGTCCTTGATGTTTTCCTGCATCAGCTTCCAGTTGCCCGGAATGCGCTGTCGGTTGTAGCCCAACACCACCAGCTTGCGGCCGTTGAACAGGCGGTCAAAGTATTTCAGGATGGTCGGCCCCATGAAGTCTTCAAGCGACTCCACACCGTGGTCAAACGACGCAAACACCACGCCACCCCGGGTGGCCACTTTCAGAGCCGTCAGGCCGTGGTCTTTGGGGTCAAAGTCGGCGGGCATGCCACCGTTGACTTTGCCGTCTTGCCGCACACCGCGCCGAAACGGCACGCCTTGCAAATCGCCTTTGAGGGTGTAGCTCCACTGGTGGTAAGGGCAAACAAACTCTTTCTTGTTGCCATGGCGCTCACGGCAAAACTGCATGCCCCGGTGGGCGCAGACGTTCTCGACCACATGGATCTGGCCGCCCTCGCTGCGCGTCATGATGACCGAGCGCTCGCCCACCACGGTGCGTTTGAAATCGCCCACGTTCGGGATCTCGGCCTCCAGGCCCACGTAACTCCAGTGGCTTTTGTAAAAGAAGCGCTCCAGCTCCTTTTTGTGCCGGTCTTCGTCGGTGTACACGGCAAACGGGATGCGACTGGTGCCGTCCGTTTCCCAGTGGATGGTTTGTTCGCGCATGGTGCCTCTTTGGATTCAAGGATTTTGCAGGTCGGAATTTCAGCTCCGACGCTGATCTGGATGGAAGGCGACGGTGTGGGGGATGAAGCCGCAGACCAACAGGCTCCGACAGCCAAGATTTACAAGATTCAATTCTTATCATGGCGAAACACACCAATTCAGTAAATCGAAATTAGAAGATAATTATTATCCGAATTTCAAATATTGCTCAACCCATACGCCATGGAACTCGCCCGACTGGACTTGAACTTGTTGCTGGTTTTTCACCACCTGCTGCGCGAAAAACGTGTCTCTGCTGTGGCTGTGGCCTTGGGCATGAGCCAGCCCGCCGTCAGCAGCGCCTTGGGTCGGCTGCGTGCCAGCCTGGGCGATGAACTTTTTTTGCGCACCCAGCAGGGCATGCTGCCCACGCCTTACGCCTTGCAATTGGCCGAACCCGTGGCCACCGCCCTCGACGGTCTGCAGCAAGCGCTGCAAGTGCGCGCCTCCTTTGACCCAAACACCAGCGAACGCTGCTTCACGCTGGCCATGACCGATGTGGGTGAAATGTATTTCTTGCCTGTGTTGATGGATGCGCTGGCTCAGGCCGCACCCGGTGTCACGCTGAACGTGGTGGCTGTGACCAACGCCAGCCTGAAGGACGACATGGTCTGCGGGCGCACCGACCTGGCCCTGGGCTTGTTGCCGCAATTGCAGGCGGGCTTTTTTCAGCAAGCGTTGTTTCGCCAGCCCTATGTGTGCCTGATGCGCAAAGACCACCCTCTGGGGAATACGGCAGCATTGACGCTGAAAGACTTTGCAGCCGCCAGCCATGTGCAAGTGATCGCTGCGGGCACCGGGCACGGCCGGGTCGATGGCGCTCTGAGCGAAGCCTTGGCGCGACAAGGCCTGCAGCGACGCATCAGACTGACCGTGCCGCATTACGTGGCACTGGGCGATGTACTGGCTCACTCAGATCTGATCGCCACGGTGCCCGAACGCTTTGCTGAACGTGTGGCGGGGCCCTTCGCCCTGATCACCCGCGCCCTGCCAGTGGTGGTGGACGGCAGCGCAATTCACCAGTTCTGGCACGCCCGCCTGCACCAAGACCCAGGGCACCAGTGGTTGCGGGCATTGGTGGCGCAGAGCTTTGGCGATGAATCCAAGGCGTGACACACAGCGCATTTAAAGACCTTAAGGATGCCTTCAGTACCGACATGAGTCCAAGCGCACAACGTTTTCTAATCCATATTAAGCATTATCAATTATTACAATTTTATTAAGGCTGAAACTATATAATTACAAATGTTTATTAACAGCCAGGACCCGACATGCTACAAATGATTTACAAACGTCACCGCCCCGCTCTTGCAGGTCTGAGCCTGATCAGCCTGTGTGCATTGCAAGCCACTGCAGCAGTGCATCAAGACCAAAACGGCAATGAGGGGTACGACACATTGGCCGAATGCACCGCAGCCATCGAATCGGGCAGCGCCAAGTTTTACCAACCCTACACCAACCATCCCCCCTTCAAGCGTGCTGGCGAAGTCGAAGTGCGTCCGATGGCCTTGAAAGACCTCAGCGTTGCCGATTACAGCAAAGGCTCCTGCGACTTGGGCGTTGGGCGTTCAAATGGGCGCGATGGCGTCAGTGGCGATTTGATCGGCAAATTTGTCCCATATGCACCTCAAATGCCCATCAACGCTTATTTTGATAACTCTGGCAACTTGGTGCGTGCCAGCATGCTGCAATGCGACAACAATTTCAGCGGTGCGTTTCCCCGACCATTGGGCGTTGCTGTCAGCAACACCGAATGCTTTGCCACAGTCCAGATTCAGGCGAAGTTTGAAACCAAAACCGAGCGTGTGGTCAAAGTGCCAGAAACGCTGCGCATGGAGGTCATACCGGCCACTTACAAGAGCATCTCTGAGCAGGTGTTGGTTGTGCCCGAAATCAAAAAACAAATGACCATACCGGCCACCTACAAAACCGTCGAAGAAACCGTGGTTATTCAAGCCGCCTCCGAGCGCGAAGAACCCATACCGACCACTTACAAAACGGTCAGCGAACGCATTCTGGTCAAGCCCGAAAGCACACGACTGGAAGTGATTCCTGCCACTTACAAAACGGTCAGCGAAAAGGTGCTGGTCACGCCTGAAAGAAAAGGCCTCAAGGTGATCCCGGCGCAGTACGAAGACCGCGAAGAGACCGTGGAAGATCGCCCCGCCACCACCATCGCGAAAGCGCTGCCTGCCACGTTCAAAACGGTGACTGAGCGCGTCATGATCAAGCCCGAAAGTGTTGCTTATGTGCCCCTGGCCTTGCCCATGAAAACCGTTCGCGAAGAAATGACTTTGCGCGAAGCCAGCAGCCGCATTGAGGTGACACCCGCCATCTACAAAAACGTCACGGAGCGGGTGGAAGTTAAGCCTGCCAGCACCCGCCTTGAGACCATTGGTCCTGTTTTTGAGACCGTGACCGAGCGCGTCAAGATTGCCGATGCGCACAAGGAATGGAAACGTGGCCGTGCCTGGATCGGCCAGGCACTGGATATTCGCCCCCTAAAAGGTTTTGTGATCGGCGCAGACAACACAGCCTTTGATGGCAACCGCATCGACATCCCTGCTGCGGCGAACAACAGCAAAGCCGCACTGGAAACCCGCGTGCTCACGGGCGACAACACCAACCTGGATGACGACGTGCTTGGTAGAAATCCCTGCCCAATACCAAACCATCAGCCGCCAAGTCCTCAAGACGGCGGCCACCACGCGTGAAGTCAGCGTCCCCGCTGAATACGCCACCGTGACACGCCGGGTGCTGGAGCGCGCTGCCAGCAGCAAAGAGGTGGTCATTCCTGGCCAAGTGCAAACCATCACTCGCCAAATCATTGATGTGGAAAAACTGAAAAAGCAAGGCTATCGCTTTGATGACAATGGGGACATTGTGGCCACCCCGCAAGGTGACCGCGTTTTGCGCGCCTCCAGCCTGCAAACCACCAAAGACAACGCCAGCAAGACCCCCTCCGCAGGCGCAGAATCTGGCGAAGAGGCCTATGTGCGTGAAGTCGTGACCCCCGAGCAATTCACCGATGTAGCGCGTCAAGTGTTAGACCAGCCGGCCCGCGTCATCACCGTCGAAGTGCCAGGCACCACCAAGGTCGTCAAATCGCGTGTGGAAATCATTCCTGCAAAAACCGAAGAGGTTCTGATTGCCCCTGCGGTCTATGGCAGCATTTCCAAGCAAGTGCTTGACACCCCCGAAAGCACCCGTGAAGTGGTCATACCCGCTGAATACAGCACGGTGGAGCGACAAGTCATTGACACCCCCGCATCGGTGCGCAAGATTCCTGTGCCAGCGCTCACGCAAGTGGTCTCACGTCGTGTGATTGATCAGGCCGCAAGCGTGCGTGAAGAGATCGTCCCAGCGGTCTACACCACGGTCAAACGGCAAGTTGTCGACGTTCCCCCTCAAGTGCGCGAAATCAAGGTGCCCGCGCAATACGAAGACTTGCCTTATCAAGTGAAAGTCGCCGATGCCCGATTGGAACGCCGTTCGGTGCTGTGTGAGACCAACGCCACACCCTCGAAAATCATGGAAATTCAGCGTGCATTGCTGACCGCAGGTCACAACCCCGGCGCGGTGGACGGCGTGATCCGAGCCAACACCATGCGGGCTGTCAACGCTTATCAAAGGGCCAACAGCTTGCCAGTTGATGGCTTCCTGAACTTGGAAACCGTGAAGGCTTTGGGCGTGTCGCCCAACTGAGTGACCCCTTCGCCAAAAAGATCGCCCCACCGGGGCGTTCTTTTTTGGTGCCGATGTGCCGCCTGCATACCGCCCTTTGTCTCAACCCGTGCGCGAACTTTAGCCGCCACAGTCGAGGTCAAACGGGCTTTTTTGATGCCCACTGCCCACCACTCCAGGAGGCCTTAGCCGATTGAACACGGGATCGTTCGGGTGCCAGCACCCCCTCTTACAATCGTCCTCATGTTCCAATTCGACCTGCTCAAAACCGACCCCT
>NZ_CALBEX010000533.1 GCF_937889215.1 uncultured Limnohabitans sp. | reverse complement strand
ACAGCACATAAGCGGCGGGCAAGGTGAAGGCGATGCCCAGGCTAAATGCCCAGCCCAACGGCCCATTGGCAAAGCCCGTGATGTAGCTGCCCAGCATCCAACCTTGCGACGTACTGGCCATGAGCGAACCGGCAAAAAACGCGCGGTTCCAGAAGGACTTGTAGCGAAGCGGCGCCTTGACCCGGAAGTCAAACGCCACACCGCGCAAAATTAGCCCGATCAGCATCATCGCCACTGGCAGGTACAGCGCTTGCAGCACCAGGCCATGGGCCATCGGAAAGGCGATCAACAACACGCCCACGCCCAGCACCAACCAGGTCTCGTTGGCATCCCAGAAAGGACCGATGCTGGCGATCATGGTGTCTTTCTCGGCGTTGGTTGCTTGCAAGAGCAGCAGGCCAACACCCAGGTCGTAACCATCCAAAATCACGTAAGCCAGCAGGGACAACCCCATCACAGCCAAGAAAAACAGTGGCAGAAATTCAGCCCAAGTCATGGTCGCCTTTCAAGTTCATTTTCAGTTTCAGATACAGAGCCACTGGGTACGGCCCATCACACCCCCGCTAAGCCCAGCAAGGCACCCGCTGGCGCTTCCGGCCTGTGTTCTTTGGGGTTCTCGGCCATGTACTTCAGCACACCGACGTAAGTGACCAACAGCAGGCCATAGACCACCAGGTAGGCCGTCAAGGTGAGCGCAATGTAGGGTGGCGGCAAGGTCGTCGCGGCTTCGCTGGTGCGCATCAAGCCGTACACCAAGAAGGGCTGGCGACCGATCTCCGTCACGTACCAACCTGCCAGCGTGGCCACCCAGCCGGAGAACGCCATGCCCGAGAGCACCCACAGCCAAGGCCTGGGCAAGGTCACTTGCGGCTGCCTGCGCTGACGCCACAAGCGCCAGGCGGTGAAACCGGCGACCAACAGCATCAGTGAGCCCACGCCCACCATCACACGAAAGGCGTAAAAAATCGGCGCCACGGGTGGGTGCGCACCTTCAAATTCGTTGATGCCCTTGACCTCGCCGTCCAGCTCGTGGGTCAAAATCAAGCTGGCCACTTTGGGGATCTTCACCGCGAAGTGGGTGGTGCGTGCTTCTTGGTCGGGAATGCCAAACAGCGTCAGCGGCGCGCCGCGCTCGGTTTCCCAGATGCCTTCCATGGCGGCGACCTTGGCCGGCTGGTACTTCAGTGTGTTCAGGCCGTGCATGTCGCCCACGATGAACTGCAGCGGCATCACGCAAGCAGCGGTGAAGATGGCCGCGCGCATGGCTTTGTGGGTGCCGCGCGTGGCGCTGCCTTTGAGCAGTTGCCACGCGCACAGCCCAGCAATCAGGAACGAAGCCGTCAGAGCCGATGCGAGCAACTTGTGCGAGAAGCGGTAAGGGAACGACGGGTTGAAGACCACCGCCAGCCAATCGGTGGGCATGAACTGGCCGTTGACGATTTCAAAGCCCGCCGGAGTGTGCATCCAAGAGTTCAGGCTCAAGATCCAGAAGGCCGACATGGTGGTGCCAAAGGCCACCAGAAAAGTGGCGGTCAGGTGCACCCGCTCGCTCACCCGGCCACGGCCGAACAGCATGATGCCCAAGAAGCTGGCCTCCAGGAAAAATGCCGTCAGCACCTCATAGCCGAGCAGCGGCCCAGAAATATTGCCCGTGCGCTGCATGAAGCCCGGCCAATTGGTGCCGAACTGGAAGCTCATCACAATGCCCGAAACCACGCCCAGCGCAAAGGTGAGCGCGAACACCTTGGTCCAAAAATAGTAAGCCTCTTCCCATGCTTCATCCTGGGTGCGGGCAAAGCGCAAACGGAAGAACAGCAAGAACCAGCACAGCGCGATGGTGATGGTCGGAAACAGGATATGGAAGCTGATGTTCGCAGCAAACTGGATGCGAGAGAGAATGAGAGCGTCGATGTCCATGGTCGCTTTCTGATGAAATCACAGGGCTTCACGTTTCGGGCTCGCGCCCGAGGCTTTGTTGGATCGGCCGGTCAGGCGGTCTTTGAATTCGAGCACTTTGGTCACCGTGCTGCCCATGCCCATGAGCTGCATGGCAGTCTCGGGGGCGAGCTTTTGCACGTCGTCAAACCAAGTCATGAGGCGGTCGATCAGGTCGTGCATTTCGCGCATGCGCTGCTGGGCATGTCGCTCAGCGTCGGTAGTGGGCGTTTCGAGCAAGGCGGTTCGCAGCATGGACAACGTGGGCTCGATCTCACGGCGGCGACGCTCCTCGGCCAGCACCCGAAAGATCTCCCACACGTCCGCCGGTGCCTCGAAGTATTCGCGCCGGTCACCCGTTTGGTGGCGCAAACGCACCAGCCGCCATGCCTGCAGCTCTTTGAGGCCCATGCTGACGTTGGAGCGCGAAAACGCCAGCGCCTCGGCAATCTCATCGGCATTCAAAGCCTGCGGCGACACATAGAGCAGCGCGTAAATTTGGCCCACCGTGCGGTTGATGCCCCACTTGCTGCCCATTTCACCGAAATGGGCAATGAACTCGCGGTTGAGGGAGGGAATTTGGTCTGAAATGGTCATGTCGCGATTCTAGCCTCGCCTTCCGAATTTTCAGTAATGACTGAAATATCAGGAATGGGAATAGGGTTATTCCTTATGCATCGAACGAAGCCCACGAGATCCGCAAGCGTTCCCAAAGGCGCTAAAGATCGACGCCATCGAAACACGCTGGCCTTGCAATCGGCTGTTTGACCACCAATTAGCCATTCGGTAGCAATTTCTTCTACCGTTTTTTAACATTGATTCAAAAATTCCTATGCTGTTAAGCCCTCTTCAAATCGGCTCTGTTTCCCTCGCCAACCGCATGCTCATGGCACCTCTGACCCGAGTGCGTGCCAGTGCAGGGCATCTGCCCAATGCGCTCATGGCCGAGTACTACGCGCAGCGCGCCAGCGCCGGGCTGATCATCACCGAGTGCACCATGATTGCCGAGAACACCTCGGCCTTTGTCAACGAACCCGGCATTTACAACGCCGCACAAATCGAAGCCTGGAAAGAAACCACCGCCGCTGTGCACGCCAAGGGCGGCAAAATTTTCATGCAAATATGGCACGCTGGCCGCGCTGCACACCCGGCCAACAATGACGGTGCGCCGATTGTTTCGTCCAGCAACTTGGCGCTCCAGGGCGATGCCCACACCGCGCAAGGCATGTTGCCCCAAGCCACACCCCACGCCTTGCTGGAAAGCGAAATTGCCCCCCATCGTTGAGGCCTTTGCGCAGGCCGCCAAAAACGCCATGGCTGCAGGTTTTGACGGCGTGGAAGTACACGGTGCCAACGGCTACTTGATTGACCAATTTCTGCGCGACAGCGCCAACCAACGCAGCGACAGCTACGGCGGCACATTGGAACAACGCGCACGCTTCCTTTTTGAAGTGTTGACCGCCGTGTGTGCGGCCATCGGCAGCGACCGCGTGGGCCTGCGCCTGTCGCCCCTGAACAGCTACAACGACATGAAAGACAGCGACCCACTGGCCTGGACAGCCTACCTGGCCGAGCAACTCAACCGCTTTGATTTGGCCTACTTGCACATCATGCGGGCAGACTTTTTTGGCCTGCAAAAAGCCGATGTGATGCCCCTTGCACGCGCCCACTACAAAGGTGTGCTGATTGGCAACATGGGCTACACCCCAACCGAGGCCGAGGCGGCCACCACTGAAGGCAAGCTTGACGCTGTCGCCTTTGGCAACGGCTTCCTCGCCAACCCCGACTTCCCTGCCCGTGTGAAAGCGGGTGCGGCCATGAACGTACCCGACCAAAGCACCTTCTACACCCCCGGTGCCAAGGGCTATACCGATTACCCAACGCTGTAATCGACTCAAGAAGGTGTAGAAAAAAAGCCCGAACTTGAAAAAGTTCGGGCTTTTCCCTTTTAAGGCGTGGAGACTTGTTTACTTCTTGATCGGCGGCAAGTCCGTGCAGCTGCCGTGCGCCACTTCCACCGCCATGCGTGATGCTTTCGCCCAGCGTGGGGTGATGGTGGATGGTTTTGCCGATGTCCACCGCGTCTGCAGCCATTTAGATTTCTGGTCTTCGGTCAAGCCCACCCAGGCCACTTCGTGGTCGGTGAGGCCGTCGATCACTGTAACGCCCAAAAAGTACTTTTTAAGGTACAATTTAAGAATGTCGTCGAGCAGAAAAATCCCTGCAATCTTCTACCGGTCTGCACTTGGCAGCGAGCCAGTGCGCGAATGGCTGAAGACTTTGGACAAAGCAGATCGCCAAACCGTAGGTGAAGACATTGCCTATGTCCAATACAAATGGCCCATCGGCAAACCACGGGTCGATCATTTGCGGGGGCCGATCTGGGAAGTGCGCAGCAAGATCGGCAACCGCATCGCACGCGTGCTTTTTGCGGTGGAGGCTTCCGAAATGATTTTGCTGCATGCTTTTGTCAAGAAGACCCAGCAAACAAACCCCGCCGATATTGAACTGGCAACCAAACGCTTGAAGGAGTGGATTAATGGCCAAAGCAACTAAAGTCAATCCCCACACGGGCAGCAGTTTTGATGACTTCCTCAAAGAGGATGGTATTTTTGAAGAAGTGCAGGCCCGTGCGCTCAAACGCGCATTGGCCGAACAACTGGACGACGCCATGCAAAGCGGCAAGCTCAGCAAAGTGAACATGGCACAACGCATGGCCACCAGTCGGTCTCAATTGGACCGAGTGCTGGACCCGAGTAACCTGTCCATCCAGCTCGACACCTTGGTCAAAGCGGCCAGCGCAGTGGGTAGGACTGTCGAGATTCGACTCAAGCGCGACACCAAGCGCTCGCGAGCCACCTCGGCGTAGGGGAAACCGAAAGTCCGCTGTGCGCATCCAGCAAAAAGCCCGAACCGTTACCAGTTCGGGCTTTTGCATTGATGCCGCTACAGGCTCATGGCGTTTACTTCTTGCCAGGCGGCAAATCCGTGCAGCTACCATGCGCCACCTCCGCCGCCATGCCGATGCTTTCGCCCAGCGTGGGGTGGGGGTGGATGGTTTTGCCGATGTCCACAGCGTCTGCGCCCATCTCGATGGCAAGAGCGATCTCGCCAATCATGTCGCCCGCATGCGTGCCCACCATGCCGCCGCCCAAGATCTTGCCGTGGCCGTGCGCCTCGGGTGAGTCGTCAAACAGCAGTTTGGTCACGCCTTCGTCGCGGCCGTTGGCAATGGCGCGGCCTGAAGCTGACCAAGGGAAGAGACCTTTTTTGACCTTGATGCCTTGCGCTTTGGCTTGGTCTTCGGTCAAGCCCACCCATGCCACTTCAGGGTCGGTGTAGGCCACGCTGGGGATGACGCGTGCGTTAAACGCCGAAGCTGCCAGCTCTTTGTTGCCTTGCAGTTCGCCCGCAATCACTTCAGCGGCCACATGCGCTTCGTGCACGGCCTTGTGCGCCAACATGGGCTGGCCCACGATGTCGCCAATGGCGAAGATGTGCGGCACGTTGGTGCGCATTTGAATGTCGACGTTGATGAAGCCGCGGTCGGTCACCGACACGCCTGCTTTTTCAGCGGCGAGTTTTTTGCCGTTGGGCGTGCGGCCCACGGCTTGCAACACGAGGTCGTACACCTGCGGCGCGGGGGCTGTGCCGCCGGGTTCAGCGCTCTCAAACGTGACTTCGATGCCTTCGGGCAAGGCGCGTGCAGACACGGTCTTGGTCTTGAGCATGATGTTGTCAAAGCGCTTGGCGTTCATTTTTTGCCAGACTTTGACCAAGTCGCGGTCAGCGCCTTGCATGAGGCCGTCCATCATTTCCACCACGTCCAGGCGTGCGCCCAACGTGCTGTAGACCGTGCCCATTTCCAGGCCGATGATGCCGCCGCCCAAGATGAGCATGCGCTTGGGCACTTCTTTGAGTTCCAAAGCGCCTGTGCTGTCGACCACGCGTGGGTCCTTATCCAGCCCATCCTTCTGCATGAATGGCAAACGCACGGCTTGCGAGCCTGCAGCGATGATGGCCTTCTTGAAGGCGATCACTTTTTTACTGCCGTTTTGTTCTTGTGCGGTGCCGGTGGTTTCCGACACTTCAAGGTGGTTGGCGCCCACGAATTGGCCCAAGCCGCGCACGGTGGTGACCTTGCGCATCTTGGCCATGGCCGCCAAGCCGCCTGTGAGTTTGCCGATGACTTTTTCTTTGTGG